>NZ_BDGT01000006.1 GCF_001748285.1 Thermogemmatispora onikobensis
CCCCCCCATAGGGATGGGACAAGACCAATTCGATCCGAGTTTCAATCCCAGACGGGCTTCTTCGCTGCTTCTGACTAGTCAGGGAGGGACCTCGCCATTAGCTGCTCCAATGTTTCAATCCCAGACGGGCTTCTTCGCTGCTTCTGACAAACGCACCGTTCTGATGAGCAGTGGCGAGCCGTTATCGTTTCAATCCCAGACGGGCTTCTTCGCTGCTTCTGACGGTGTCCTTCACTGGCATAGCGATTGGCCACCTGAGTTTCAATCCCAGACGGGCTTCTTCGCTGCTTCTGACCGGAAAATAGCTGCTGCCACCCGGACAATCTCCGGGGGTTTCAATCCCAGACGGGCTTCTTCGCTGCTTCTGACCCACCTCAATGGTGAGACCGGCCCCTCTCGCATCATGTTTCAATCCCAGACGGGCTTCTTCGCTGCTTCTGACATGCCAGAGTCTTCCTGGATGGCCTCAAGGGAATAAGGTTTCAATCCCAGACGGGCTTCTTCGCTGCTTCTGACCCAGACGATAGAGCCGATTCGCCTCATCCCACAGTCCAGTTTCAATCCCAGACGGGCTTCTTCGCTGCTTCTGACAGCCCCTCCTTCAGGATAGCATCAGGAGCTGTCTCCGTCAAGCCGTTTCGAGCATCCCAAAAAAGCGGTCAGCAGTGACCGCTGTTGTGCGGTCATGATACCAGCCGCTGTGGCCCTGCAGCGGCTGGTGAGGTCCTTCGAGCATCGCTGCGTGGAACGCCGGGTGCCGAGATGCTCGAAGCGACGAGCCTGGGCAGCGAGAGCAGCAAGAACTATTCCTTGCAGTAAGAGCAGCATGGAGGGCAGCAGCATGGCACAGCCCGCCCGCAGGAGATGCCGCTGAGCGGTCCTCCCGAGTCAGCTCCCCGCCAGGGTTTGTCCCTGCAGCCACGGTGGTGAGCTATTCGCTCCCATGAAACGCTCCCCCCTGCGGATGGCATGGCAGCAGGCTCCCTCTGCCAACAGCATCCTGAGTGCTGGGACCGTAGAGCCACGGGGTCGGACCATGCGCTGGGGAAGACAGGCAGGAGCCGGCTTCCAGGTGGAGGGATGAGGGCGACCGCGTCACTGAGAGGCCCCCAGGCGCGCCTGGGGGCAGGCAGGGTAGCCCAGGGAACCTGGGCGAGCGACCACACAGCACGTTGCCTGATGATGCGGAGCGCTGCACCGTGCCAAGAAGCAATCGGTTGAGCAGGGCACTGCTGGCGTTGCCCGATCGGGGCACACACGGGACGTTCGCCGGGAATAGGCTCCTCCTGATCAGGAGGGACATGGACGGTGCCGTTTTCGTAGCAGCATCAGGAGCGGAGCGGGGGAAGCCGGGAGAAGATGCCCTGACACGTTCCCCGAGGGGGTGGAGGGCTGGAAGCAGGATGGCGGCAAGGCGACAGAGCACTGAGCATCTCGCGGAGGCCTGTTCACGCCCGCCCGTCGCCCTTGGGGAACAGGATGGCCAGGATGAGACTGGGCGGCGAGAGGCAACGGACAGGTGGCTGCCCGGGGGTCAGCCAGCTCCCTGAGCGGAGGAAGAGGCTGCCCGTGACAGGAGCGACCCCTCTGCAGGCGTGGATGCCGTCCGCGTCCTGTCCAGGCAGCTCGCAGGAGCACCATCCCTGTCCTGGCAGATAAGGAGCGTCGCGGTGTAGTGCTCGTTGCTCAGAATCCGTGCCGGTCGCGTCCTTCATCAGCTCTGTTCCCGGTGGACAGGTGGCAGGCCATCCGGGCAGACGAAGTGGCCAGGGCAAGGAACTCAGCATGAGCAGGAAACACGGGAAGAATCTCTGTGCGACAAGGAGGAGCGGTGCGCGTTCTTCTTTAGTGGAAGAGACGCTGATTTTTGCACGAGGGAGGCCCCAGTCATGGATACCCCTGCCAGGACCCCTGCGTCCGAACCGGCTCCTCCGTTCACGATCCTGGTGGCCTTGTGCGCCGACTCGGAGGAGCACCCTGATCCCGCCCTCATCCAGACCGTGGGACAGGAGGCCATGACCCTCCTCTGCCAGGAGGGCTTGACTCTACGGCCTGTGCCCACAGGGCAACAGGGCGGCCCATTGCTGTTTGAGTTGCTCGCAGCGTCGCTGCAGTGGGTCTGGGAGCACCGCATGACCCTGGAAGAGGTGCTCAACGACGCGAGCGCGCTGCTCACGCTGGCGAGTGCTCTCTGGACGGTGGCGACGCGCGTGAGAGAGCGGTATGCCCGGCACGTGGGCCAGGCACAGCGCTAGGTTCACCCGATCACGGTCACCCTCCAGCTGGGGGACATGACCCGTTCCCTTGACGGGGCTGACGTAGCACAGGTGCAGTTGGTGCTCACCGACCTGGTGCGGACCCAGCGCGCCAGGCAGCCGGCGATCTTGGGGGACGGGGGGCTGCAGGTGACCCTGACGCTGCGGCTGCCGCGCAAGCGAGGGGGGATCGCCCGCCGGCATACTCCCTGAGCGCAGCCGCACATCATCTCACCTGGTCCGTATTCGACGCGGGGACAGCAGCGCACGAACAGGCCCAGGGAGCAGGCTGGTACCAGTGCCTCTGGCCGGCTCTCCTCCTCCCAGCGAGGGCATGCAGAGCGCGCGATACATGCCACCTGAAGGAGGTCTTCCTCGCAGAGAGAGGCAAGGAGCGAGGGCCCGGATGGCAGAGGCCCCATGAAGGAACCAGGCCGATGATGACTGTCTCTGAAGAGACGTCCTGCTGCCCACACTGATCGGGCAAGTCCGTCCAGGAGGTGACAGCCGGATGCCCCCAGCAGGAACGCAGATGAGCACATCCGGGAATCCTTCTCCAGGGGAGCGGCGGGCCCTGGTGGTAGGGGTCAATGAGGCCCCTCGTTCAGGCCAGGCCCCCCTGGCCACTGCGGCCAGGAGCGCTCTGGCGCTCGCCACTGCCTTGCAGGAGCACGGCAGCTTTGCGCTGGTCGGGGGAGGACCGCTGCTCAACGAGCAGGCGACCACGGAGCGGGTGAGACAGGCCCTCTATGCCCTCCTCCAGGATGCCCGTCCGCAGGATCTACTGCTGTTCTGCTTTTGCGGTCATGGCGTGCCGTGGCTGCTGCCGACAGAGCAACGCGAGGTGTATCTGGCGACGCACGATTTTGACCCGGCAGTGCTGCCGTTCGATCAGCGGGCGCACCTCTCGCTGAGCTGGCTGCGAGAGATGCTGCTGGATACCCCCGAGGTCCAGGCAGGGACGGTGATGGTACTGCTGGACTGTTGTCATGCCGGGCAGGCGACGACGCAGGCGCAGCGTGAAGCACAGCCGCTGGAGGGACTCACCCAGGCGGTCCGGCACCTGTGGCACGCCGCTCTCGGAGGAGAGGAGCGGCCCCAGCGAGGAGCGCGGATCGTTCTGGCAGCTACCTCAGCGCAGGGCACAACGCAGGAGCAGCGGGCGCAGGGCTGGACCCAGCTGGTCAGCGCCCTGCTGCCGGCGCTACGAGGAGCGCGTCCTGATCTGCTCGATGCGCAGGGGCAGCTCACCTATGAGCGGTTAGTGGATGACTTGCGCCAGCGACTGCCAGGGCTGACGACGGAAGCGACGGGGCAGGGGCGCGTGGTGCTGGCGACGTTTCACCAGGGAGACCAGGCGGTACAGCAGGCGACACCGACAGCGCTGCGGGAATACGCGCGGCACCCGTTCAGTGAGGCCTGGCTGCAGGAGCGCGTGCAGCAGGTGGTCGGTCGAGAGCAAGAACTGCAAGCGCTGTGCCAACGGATTGAGTGCTTGCGGTCCACAGGCGGGTATCTGGTCGTCACGGGCGTGGCTGGGCAAGGGAAGAGTAGCCTGTTGGCCAGGCTGGTCACCACCTTCCCCTGTGAGCAGGAGGGAGGCCAGCCAGCAGCCTGGACGGTGCTGGCGCATTTCATCCCCCCTCAACCGGGGCCGGGCTATCAGGACATCTTGCTACGACACCTGGTCGCCTCGCTGCTGCTCAGGTCGGGCCTGGAGCCGTTCTCCGTGGAGCATGAGCCGCTGGCAGGGCTGCAACTGGCGCTGCGGCGGCTGCTGGAGGAGGTGGTCAAGCGAACGGGTCCGGTGCTGTGTTGTCTCGATGGGTTGGACCAGCTCCCAGAGGACAGCGCAGGCCGGGTGGTTCTCCCCTTGCCTGAGGGAGGGGAGCCAGTGCCCGGGGTCGTGTTTGTGCTGGGGACACGGCCCAGCCTGCTGCCCGTCCTGCAGTGCTATGAGCCGCTGGAGGTATATGCGCTGCCAGCGCTGAGCAGGCCAGACTGGCAGCGGCTGCTGCACCAGCGGCTGGCGGCCCACTCGGGTATCCGGCGAGCGCTGACGCCGGAGCTGAGCGAGCAGCTCTATCTGCACATGGAAGGAACACCGCTCTTTCTGGATCTGGCGGCCCGCTTGCTGGCCACATCTGGTTCTGACGAGCTCTCTCCGGCAGCGCTCGCCCGCCGGGTAGCGGCGAATCCGCACCAGCTCTTCTCACTGGCGCTGGATCAGTGGGGACGCCGCCATCCTGGAGCGCAGACCCGCTGGGGCCGGGTGATCCAGCCCCTGCTGGGGATCTTGCTGGTAGCGGCAGAGCCACTAGAGCGACGGCAGCTGAAAGCGCTGGTGCAGCTCTGGCAACGGCGTGAAGGGGGAGGCAGGTCCATTGATGGACAGGAACTGAAGCTGTGGCTGGAGCAGCTTGGAGGAGTGCTGGTAGAAGAGCGAGTGGATGGAGTGATTTCGTACCGTCTCTATCATGAGAAGTTTCGAGAGTACTTGCGCCGGGACCCGGACCAACCGGAGCGAGACTATCTCTTTGATGAAGAGGACGAGCAGCGGTGGCACGCGCTGCTGGCGGCCTGGTGTGAGGAGGAGGGGCTGGCGCGAATCTGGCAGGAGAGCCTGGAGAGGAGTGAGCAGAGACGGCGGCACTATGCGCGCCGACATTACGTCTGGCACCTCTTCCAGGCGGGTCCATTGCAGTGGGGACGGCTCCTGGCCCTCCTGGATGCAGGCCACTATGGACAAGAGAAGGTGCGCTGGGAGGTGAGTGGGCAGCAGTATGCACAGGACCTGGTGCTAGGACAGCGGGTGGCGGCCAGTGCGGGGGAGAGCGCGGAGGGGCTGCAGCGGTTGCCAGCGCTCTGGCGCTCCACGCTCTTACGTGCCAGCTTGAGTGGGATCGCAGACCGCTATCCGCTGGAGGCGTTTTCGCTCATGGCGGCGTTGGGGCAGGAGAGCAAGGCGCTGGGGCTGGCTGCATTGCGGAGTGACCCTGGAGAGCAAGCGAGGGCGTGGCTGGCGATCGCCCAGTGGTGGACCAGGGAGCCGGGGCGAGCCAGCGAGGTGCTGCAGCTTGGATACAGGGTGCAGCAGACAGCGCAGCGGATCGAGAGCGATGAGTCGCGGACCCAGGTGATGGAGGAGCTGGTCAGGGTGCTGCTGGAAGCGCAGTGCTACCAGGAAGCGGAGGAAGTCAGTCGGGCCATGGGGGACAGCTGTCTGCGGGCAGAGACGCTGGAAGCACTGGCGAAGGCGCTCAGGCAGGCGCAGCGTGAAGAGGAAGCAGCGCGGGTCGAAGAGATGAGCCGTGCCCTCTCGGACCGTCTCTCGAGGTCGTGGGACCTGCTGAACCTGAAGAAAGCGCTCGCGCGGATGCACCGCACTGAGGAGGCGACGCAAGCCCAGCACGAAACGGAGGAAGGGAGTCGTTCCACCCCGGACCGCTTCAGGCAGGCGGGGGTGCTCCTGCAGGCCCGGCGCTATCAGGAAGCGGAACGAGTCATCCGCGCTCTCCCGGACCGCTTCGGGCAGGCACGCGCGCTGACCAGACTCGCCGAGACGCTTGCGCGGGGGTCGTCCCTTGAAGAGGCGAGGAGGATCTGGCAGGAGGCGGAGGGGATGGTCCGGGCGAGTGAGGCCAGCTTCAGGCGAGCGCGAGCACTGATCGACCTGGCGGAGGCGCTCGCGCTCGCCCAGCGCACTGAGGAAGCGGAGCAAGTCTGGCGTGCAGCGGAGGACATGAGCCAGGCGCTTGCCGATGGCTTCTGGCGAGCGAGGGCCCAGGCGGAGCTGGCAGCAGCACGGGCGCGGATACAGGCTCCTCAAGAGACAGCGCAAGCCATGCACCTCGGGAAACATTGCCAGGAGGTGGCGCTGGTGAGGAGGCTCGGGGAGCTGCTGACAGAGGGCCAGCGCTTCCAGGAGACAGCAGAAGCGATCCGCGCACATCGGGATCACGGGCTGCAGGCAGCGCTATGGAGACAACTGGGAGAGGCACTGGTTCGCGCTGACGCAGCCGCACACGGGTTCCTGGCTCTGCTGCAGCGTGCCTGGCTTGAGGCCCGCGGAGAACCCGACGCCCTCGCCCGCTTCTCCCTGGTCACACCCCTGGTCGTGCGTTCTCCCGAGCTGGGGCTGGCCCTGTTCGAGGCCTTCGGCTGGGTGGATCGTTTCCTGCAACATGCTCTGTGACAGGGATGGGGACCCCTCACCCGCCCTGGCTACATGGCAATCTGCTCAACTGCACACCGTTGATCCCAGTAGCCAATATATTCGCGTCCGTCGGGCTCAAGCCGACCGAAGAGATATTTGCGGTGAAGGTTGCGGTTGAAATATTCACAGCTCATCTCTGAGATGTGCATACAGGCATGGCAGGCTCCCATCTCTTCCAGGCAAACCGGATCGTAAATGCAGATCTCACCGGCATTCATGACTGCTCGAAGATGTTCATGCAGTGTCTGCTCAAAGAGGGTATACAGTCCTCCAATCGTGAATGCCGTTCGGTTATTGCTGTAGAGAACGAAGGAGAGCGCGCGGGGAAAGAGATATTCACTTAAGCTGGTCCGATCGAACCCGCTGAGAATGACAGCCTGGCGGAGTACCAGATGACTAAACGAGTGGACCAGCCCGAAGATTGCCTGGGTGACCGGCTGATCCCTGGTGATTTCCCGGAAGGGATTCACGTTCTTCATGCGGTTGAGAATCCAGGCGTGCAGCGTTGCCTCGTCGTCTGCGGCAGGCTCCTCTGTGATCAGCCCATTGAGCCTGAGCCAGCGCATCACACGCCGGAGGTTCAGGCGGAACAGCAATGCTTCAGTTTCCGTCGTCTCGGTATAGAGAGGCGTACGCGGGTCCTTCGACTGGAGGCGGGGAAAGGCACGAATCACGGTCTCATCAGCCTCACGACGGTCGCGGGTAAATCCGATGAGGACCGTTGTCACCGGAAAATCCCCGATCAGATGCACATCGGCCAGTCCCGTACTCAGTAGAGCCTGGCGATAGGCTTCCTGGTAGAGAGGGAGTCGACTGCTGCTCTCCTGACGTGCCTTTTGCTCAAGGTCCTTGATGGTCACGACGTGCAGCGATTCTCTGATGCGAACGAACTCCAGTAACTCCCTTCCTGTCTCTTCAAGATCCTCTCCCTGCAGCGTGATCAGCTGCCTGGCCTGAGCGAGAACCCGGCGGCGATGAGCTCTTCCTGCCCCGGCAAACTCCTGTTGTAATGCATCCAGGTGGGCCTGCATGATTGCTCGCCGCTCCGGGGACGCGGTACTGATATGCCGTGCCAGTGTGGCCAACGCATCCTGATCTGCAGCCTGTCCCTGAGCGCTTCCTGCCAGATCGCGCAGACGGAGATCAGGTCCGTGATCAAAGATCCGCAGGCAGGCGGCAATGGCCAGCCACTGGCGTTCCGGATCCCTCAGGATGAGGTCGAGGTCCTTTCCTGGAAGATTGATCAGTGTCCGATACTGAGGATAGTAGGAAGCGGTGGCCCGATGAACGATGGGCCGCATTTGCTTCTTGGGGAGGTTGCAGTCATCGCAGGTGCCCTCGATAATGGGAGACTGGAAGGAGCAGAGCCGGCATTGCCAGCGGAACTGAGCATACTTCTGACTGTCACCTGTGTTCAGCCAGAGGTGCTCGCGCTTATGACGCGGACAGGATGGCAGGATGAAGGGTCGGATATGACCACAGCTATGGATCAGGACATGGTGCAACTGAATCAGGCGTCCCTTGCAGTGATGACAGCGCAACTCCGGGTTGTACTGACTGACTTCTCCTACGTTATGGTAGAGGATAGCCCGTCTACACCCTTTGTTGGTGCATTCGAAGAGCAGCGGGAAGATTTCTGCCTGGACTGCCCTGGGAGTGACCAGCACGTAGCGGTCCTGCTGATGAATATCCGGAAAGCCTCGACGGCGCTCTTCTGGCCATTGCTGGAGCAGCCAGGCAACCCGATCAAGCACATAGGGTTTGTTCAGCTGTCGCTCGGGGTCATCACTTGCCTGAACATTGGTGACCTTGCAGATGAATTGCCCCCCCTCAAAGTCGAAGGTTTTCTCGGGCAGGAAATTGAAGAGAATCTGTTGTTTTCCTCGCCTCATTGCTCTTACCCCCTGATGGCCTGGCTCATGAGAAGGCGCGAGTCCTTGTCTGGAATGATATCAATCTGCTCATCAACATCCCGCAGGCTCTGCATCGGCTGTTCTGTCAGATTCTCGGAGGTGAAATTCTTCTGAGGATTGCGCAGCATATCAAAGTACTCGCTGACCTTCTCCTGGATCACCTGTGCGAATTCCTGGCCACTTTCCTGCCTGCCTGTGCAGTAGGCCTCATTCAGCCAGGCGACCATTTCATCCGGTCGCAATCGGCGGCTTTCCAGGAGCTGGCGCACCTGTTTGCTGAAGTAGAGGGACTTCTTTCCTCCTCCTCCCAGCCTGAGGTTATAGTCATTCAAGAGCAAGGCCATGAAGAGTCCCGGGATGGTACGCCGGATGGCAAACTTGCTCCAGCGATTCACAGGAACGGGTTCCACCAGCCGATCAAGATATTCGTGATACTTGGTGAAAAGGTGGTAGTGACTCTGATCCCGCTCTCGGGCCGGGTTGAAGCAAACGAAGACCAGGCCCGGGTGATCACGTCCAACCCGGCTGGAGGTCTGGATATATTCGGCAGTCTGGCGAGGCATTCCAAAGAAACACAGACAGTTGAGCCGCTCTACATCCACACCGTGGGAAATCGTGCTGGTCGCTGTCAGTGATCGCAGGCGCCGGGCAAAATCTGGATCAGGTTGTTCCAGCTGATCCAGGATCCTGGCGACCTCGGAAAAGGTGGTCGCACTGGTGATTGAACGGCTATCTACCTCGCTGTAGCCAGCCTCGGTCAGCGCTCGATTGAGTTGTCCCTCAAAGCTCTGATCAAGCCGATCCCCCTCCCGTCTGGACAGCAGATACGTCACAAAGACTTCATAGTGAGAAAGCATGCCCAGGAACCTGGCAGGGCTGTCCACCGAAGTCAGCTTCAGCCGGGCAATGGCTCCTGCAGGATCACGCCGCAGATCCTCAATGGCCTTGTGGTAGAGCTCTGCGATGCGAACAATGGCATTGATATGGGTATAGTTATGTGGCATGATTCCGATGAAGAGGCGTCGGAGGTTCTGAGCCTCAGTGGTAGCATAAAAGGATTCTCCTAACTCGGGACCGGGTACGGGGAACCGACGGGCCTTGCGGTTATACAGGTGCTCGATCTGATGCTCATATTCCTCGATAGTAGCAGTGGCAGCGATGATCTTCATGCGGACCTTTTGCATGCGCTGCTGATATGAGTCGATGAAAGTCTCATAATGAGCATCGAAGGCGCCGATCTCCTGGCGGAGCAGGTGGAGCTCATCTTGTATTTGCAGAACCGGTGAAGGATCTTTCAGTCTGACCGGGATAAAATCCTTTGGTTTCACCGTGCAGGCGTATTTCTCTGTGCATTCTCCCAGGCTCAGGTATCCATGTTGAGGGCACTTGTGGGAGACAGCGCCAAAGAGATGACTGACCTTGCGCTCGTAGCCGATGGCGGTAATCTTGTCAATCGTGCCAACCAGCACGGTGGGGAGATAGCGGTAGATCTCGTTATCCACAATGAAGACGGGCAGAATGCCCTTGCGAACAGCCTCGGAGCAGCTGGGATTGGTACAGCGATGGACCAGGCGGACTGTCTCCTCCTCCAGATCCATTCTCACACTGTGCTGACCGCAGAAAGGACAGCGAGGAATGGTCAGAAAGCTTTGCAGAAGCTGAGGCTGTCTCCAAAGGCGGTTGAGCCAGGAGTCCTGGCCGTTCTGGTTGTAGCTGACGAGCCGGTTGGGCGTGTTATCTGCTCCAACCAGATAAGCCACGCTAAACGGATCGTACTCGTCGGTGTTGATGGGAGCGGTCTGACGGCGGAGACATTCAGCGGCGGCCAGAATGTCTGCCATGCGCTGCAGCTGTTGCAGAGAGAGCAGACGGAGGGGAAAACGCATCCAGGCTGTGACCCCAGCCGTTTTCCCTCGCAATCGGTCGAAGAACGCGGCACAGACAATCAGACCCAGATAAGCCTCAGTTTTGCCGCCGCCAGTGGGAAACCAGAGGACATCCACATAATCCCAGTCCTCACGCCCTTCTGGGAGGTCATACTCGCGGGCGGCAATGGCAGGTAGCTGCGTGACGATGTAGACAATCTGAAAGAGACGCCAGGAATCGTGGCGGCTGGCACTGGCAAAGGTCCGGTTCATCAGCTGAAAGGCTCGCAGCAGTGTGCTGTAGCGCTCCAGAACGCTGATTCCTCGCCGATAGCGAGCGATCTCCCCTGCAAATGCCTGCCAGTCACTCTCCGCTGCTGCCAGCATTGCAGCATCCCAGCCGGGATCTCGTTGCTGTGCCTGCAGTCTTTGCTCCCACTGGTGCAGATACTGGTCCATTGCGTCAGCAATGGCGTGTAAAACGGGGATTGGCTCTTGGGCCAGATCCTGGAAGGCCGCCCCGGGCAGAGTGGACTCAACTCTATCCCGGGTGGTGTAGACCGGTTGCTGATAGATCGGCGTGTGCTCGGTTCGCACAGCATTCAGCTCTTCTACTCTGGCGACGCTGCAGTTGTGTCCTAACCCCCACAGGTGACGATCATAGCGATAATCTTTAGGAAGAAGATCGAAAACAAATGGCTGGAGCTCTGCATCCTGCCCCTCAACCTGCAGGCAAACATCAAACAGGTAATGATCAGTGAGGGAGTGTTCTTGCCCATCGTCAGGGGAGTTGTTCAGAAGCATGAGTGAGATCTGAAGCAGGTCACCGACCACTGGACGTGCCTCGACCTGAAGCATGACCTGCCAGGACGGAAGCTCTTCCCGGCCAGTAGCAGCTATCTGGCGACAGAACCGCTCGAACGCTTCCTGATCGCTCAGTGCTTCAGGGGGAATTGCTGTACCTTTCGGAAGCTCATAGTAGCGGTGTGGATCGTTCAATATCTGCTGACAGGCGCGCTCCAGTGCCCTGGTGATAGCGAGCTGCGTCATGTGGTCACTCAATCGCTGGCGCCTGGAGAGCTGTTGCGGTATGGGTATGGCTACTGGTTCCACCTGAACACAGATCTTGCGATAGGCTATAGCCCATCGTTCCCGTGACCGGGGCTGCTCCTGGTCAGAGGTTTGGCGGGGATAGCCGGCGAGACGACGCTGATGCTCCAGATCGGGGAAAATTCGATAGTACACATTGAAGGCTGGCTGGACGAGTAATCGTGCCTTCTCTCCCCTGGGCTTGACCCTGATTTCAAGCCCCATTGAGGAAGGGGCCAGGCGCGAGAAAAGATCATCGTCAGGATCAGGGCCGTCCATCTGTTGAGGACGATTGGCCAGAGAGCCGATAAAGTAACGGTTGCGAGGGCGGTCATCCCGGCAGATATCCTCGCTTCGGCCCGTGAGCTGATCAAGCAAGCGGTGTTGCAGATACCGAGCCAGTCTGATCTCATCCAGGCGTTGAGGCGTTACCATGTCAGTACCGTTCCTTCCTTGAAGAACCTCTGAGTGAGGGCAGGGGGGACCAGTAGTTCCCGCTGACTGACACTCACGACACGATGAATAGTGACACTGTCACGGAAATCATCCACATAGAGATTGAGCTCCTGGTCGATGCATTCCTCTGCGGCATCAGAATGAGTGCCACGCACTCCAGCCTGAATGATAACGCGATTCAACTGACGAGCCAGAGCCCTGTGCAAGGATCGAATACGGCGCAGGGCGCTGTCGATGTTCCGGTACTCCTGGATTAGAGCGTTATCCTCAAAGATGTAGCCAATCCGATAAATGTCTTCAGGATCGGAGGGCCCAAGTACCTGACCAGTGATCCAGCACCTGACTCCTGCAACCGACTGCATATGACTCCCTCGTTGCTGTAGCTCCTTGAGCAACTCTTCATATGTCAATTGTGCTTGCAGGAATCCTGCCCTGACAGATTCCTGCCAGTAGCGTACCAGCAGATAGGTGGCCCCCATTTTAGGATGACGTTTCACCCGCTCGAGAATGGCCTCGTAAAGGGTGCGGCGCTGCTGACCATCCACGAACAGCACCAGGTCACCTGCTCGTAGCCCTTCGACCACTCGCTCATCTATCTGCTCTGTCGCTGACAGGAATACCATCAGCCGGCTCTCTCGTGTTGCATAGCAGAAACCATCCTGGAAGTTCACACGGAAGGCAGGCACCAGAGACTTCTCAGAGGGCTGTTGTGGGAACACGGCAGAGGACACAGGGGGATGATCACTATCGCGATCATCAGTGCCGGGATCTCCTTCGTTCTGCTGATCATACTCAAGGGTCGAGAAGGGAGTCCAGATAGAGAGATCGGAAAACCCTGATAAAGCTGCGACCTTTCTGCGAGTCTGTCGGCTTCCTTCCCGACGAGCGAACTCTATGACAATGGGTGGGTGTCTCTGTCTGGAGGCAGCCTGGACCTGACTGGCTCCTCCAGAGACAAGAGCCTCCCAGGCTCGCTGGTGCGCCTCTTCACTGGCCAGTCTGCCCAGCGTCTGGTGCAGCGAGAGAAGTTGTTGCTCAATTCTCTCGGCTTCGTCGCGGTAAGCAAGGTAACGAATGTCTGGGGCTGCGGCGGTAAGAGCATACTGCCGGCGACCGTAACTGAACTGGCCGGGGAAGAGCAGGATATCAGCAGAGGAAAGAGTGCTCAGGTCTTTGTACGTAAGCAGGCGGATGGGAGCTTCCGCCTGCGCTTTGTCTGGCCTCTCCAGAGGCAGACGCTCGCGTGCACGCAGGCAAAGCTGCACCATTCGCAGACTGGCCTGATTGGGGCAGACTACTGCAAGGCAACCTGACTGACCTGACTGCTGTCGCTGCTCGCGTATCTGTTGAACCAGCGTATCATACTTGGGATTGCCCTCGAGCAGGGCCAGGCGCATATCCTTGAGATCGAGCAATAACGATGGCCAGTAGATATTCTCGATCTCAGGTGCTTCAGTCCGGAGCAGAGGTGTAAACGCCTCCAGGTCAGCGATCCGTCGATCGATGGGGCGAAGACCCCAGAACCGGCTGGCCTCCTCTTCATAGACAGGGAGTGGCACCAGCAGCTGCAACATGGTGTAGAAGACGCCATAGGCAGCCTGAATCGCGCGACGCACGCCGGAGTCGCTTCGCCAGGGATCGGTGCGCTGAATAGTCCCCAGGTCATCCCACAGGCGGGAGGCTGCGTTTTCCAGCCTGGGATGGTGGCAAAGGACCAGCTGGTGGCGGATTCCACTGGCGATGTTGTTGAGCTGCCGTGCGCTGATCTCAAACGGGTGCCCCGGACCTGCGGCAGCTCCAGGCGATGATTGGAGGGCCTCCGCCTCCAGCTCGGAGTGGCTCCAGGCCCATACAGGCACGCCTGCTTCTGCCAGATCTTGAAGATAAGGGGCAAATGGATTATTACAGATATGTATAATGCAAGAAATTTTTCGATGTGCAGCAAGCTCATGGATGCGAGAGACCTGATCGATAAAGGTGTCGTCGGTATGGTCGACAATGATCGCTTTGATCCCGGTTGGCCAGGGCTTCTCAATCAGGAAGGGCCGCGGGAGATGATACAGCCGGGGAGGGTACCTGGCCTCTATACCTGGGGCAACAATACCAGCGGGCTCGCCGTCGTTGCGAATACGAGCAAGGGGAAAAGTTGCCGCCAGAGGTTCTTTGTCAACCCGTATATTCAGGTAATGCTCGCGGATCTCGGTCCGCGAACTGATCAGCATAAAAGAGGGCCTGGACCGATGGAAAAGTGTGGACTGGTGTCTCTCTGCAAAATCATAGATCAGGAGTTCTGCTGCCACCAGCGCTGCCAGATGGCAGATGGGGACGGGATAGACAATCGCCAGAGGACGACGATGGAGATACGCCTGCAGGCTCAGGCGCAGACAAAGCTGGTCCAGCCAGTGGAGCTGAATGCGATTGCGTCCATAGTAGAGGTGTTGTTCCTGGGCAAGGGTTACCAGATCGCGACCAGGGTGATGCTGCAGAACATGCCACCAGGGTGAGGTGGTGATTGCACTGTTTGAATCTTCATCTGCCGTCATCATGGGTTTTGCCTCGCTGGATGTTTCCGGCCACTGCAGCAAGTCCGTAACTGCATTGTGCCCTCACGGGACACGTTTTACATAGGGGTAAACGCTTCTTCATACAGATTTGATCGGCCAGGTCCAGCAGTGCATATGTATAGCGGCGTGGTTGCTCCGGATCAACCAGCGTCGCAGCCAGGTGCTGAAAGAGCCGGCTCCGTCGCGAAGAATCTCTGGTTTCCAGGCCAAACAGCCGTCCCAGTATCCGCACCACGTTGGTATCAATCAGTGGTTCTGGCAGATTCCAGGCGAAGCAGCGGACAGCGCTGGCGATATACTCACTCACACCCGGCAGAGAGAGCAGAGGGGCTTTCTCCTGTGGAACCTGACCGCCAAAGCGACTCATGAGCTCCTGAGCCATGTTCTGGATCAGGTCAATGCGCCAGCGCAACCCCAGGGAATAGAGGATCTGGTGTAGCTGTTCTCTGCTGGCCTGTGCCAGTAAAGCAACAGTGGGGTAGCGTGCAATGAATGCTTCGTAAACAGGCACTACCTGCCGGGCCTGAGTACGATGCAGCATGATCTCGGCCATAAGGATGTGATAAGGGTCTCCCGTCTGACGCCAGGGAAAGGAACGAAAGTGTTCCTTTCCCCAGGAAAGGAGAGACTGGCGGAAGGTATGGGCATCGATGAAGTGGTTGAGGTCCGATAGAGCCTGGAGATCGCTCATAACCCTACCTTACCTGACTGGCTCTGCAACCTTGGTTGGAAGACTAGCGCACTGGCAAGATAGAAGGAAGAGATGCTTCCTTCCTTTCACTGCTAATGCCTGCCAGCACTCCAGGCCGAATAGCTTCTGCTACAGCTCGGGCCAGCAGCGGTGGTACAGCATTCCCTAACTGCGAAAACTGCCGGGTGAAAGGACCTGCGAAGCGGAAACGATCCGGAAAGCTTTGCAGCCGCGCTGCTTCGCGAACGGATATCGTCCTGGGGGGCTCAGGCTCCCCCTGACGACTGGGATAAATATATCGATACGAATCTTTGCCAATGTGGGCCTCGATCGTCCAGCATGGCCGGTCGCGGAAAAGTTTCCGGTACTTGTCCTTGAAGATGTCGTCGCGGTAGCGTTTGTACTCTGCAGGCAGGTCGACATACTTTCCCCCCTCTGGCAGCAAGGCAAAGGCCGCCAGGTCCTGCTCATTATGAGCGCGGGTCTGATGATTATAGAGAAGGTCACCAGCTCCCTCTCGCATCTGTCGCTGGTAGCTGGTCAGTTCCCCACGTGGCTCATAGGGCATCACATCCAGACGATGGCGATGAGGTACAATGGGAAGATCACTGATCGCCTGCCATACAGTTACAGGGTGCTGCCGATGGGTTTGTGGAGGCCAGCGAATGCCGTGTCCGAGACGATTTCCAATCATAAAGAGGCGCTTCCGGGTCTGAGGTACACCGTAATCATCAGCCTGAAGAATCCGGAAATCTACCACATAGCCCATTTCCCGGAAACTACGACTGGCCTTTTCCAGAAGTAATTCCTCACCATCATGATAATATTGCATATCTGGAACATTTTCCATAACGAAATAAAGCGGTTGTAGTACTCTGATAAAACGGATGAATTCTTGATAGTATTGATTTCGAGGATCATGGATATAGCCAGGGTCTTTATGCAGGCGGCGCAGCTTGCCTCTCCCTACTCGACTGAATCCCTGGCAGGGTGGTCCGCCAATAATAACATCGACTCGCTCCAGGTTACGCTCCTGAATAAAGCGCACTGGATCTGTAATAAGGCAGATATCTCCTAAGTAACAGGCATCTCCGAAATTGAGGCGATGAGTGCGATAGGGGAGGACCTCCTTTTCAATCCCCAGACCGATCTGATAACCAGCCATTTCGAAACCCAGACTGAGCCCGCCAGCCCCACAAAAAAGATCGAGAACGATGGGCTTCTCCTTCATCACTCACCTCGCGGTCAACAAAAGAGCCTGATAACAGCAGGATAACATATCAGAGCTTCTCTCGCAAGACACCTGGTGGTCCCCCGCTGACGTCGAGATGAAAGGAGGGTTGTTCTCTGCGTTGCAGTGTCTCTGACATATCCCTGAAAAACAGGATCTTCCTTCAACCGAGAAGTTCTGCGAGAACCGCAGCATCGCTGGTGAGGAGTGTCAGTGCTCCTGGTGGAGGCAGCAGGATTGCTGGCCTGGAACGAGTGCTCACCTGTGACACCTCTGTCTGGAACCTGTTCCCTCTTCCGCTTTTCCGGCATGCCTCATGCCGCCCCGCTTGTCGTTCTGCCTGCACTGCCTTCTAACGCATACAGGGCAGTGCATGGTCTGCTTCCTCTGGCCTGCGAGTCGATCGCTCTCTACCGGCTGCCCTCCCTGGCAAAGCAGGGGAAGACAGCCGGCACAGACCTCACAGACCTGGTCAATGCCTCCTTTCTTACTCATAAGAGAGAGGCGGGTCTGGGTCCTGCCACGTCATCGCCGCGGCTAACGGCTCAGGTGAAGACAATGAGCGGTTTGATGATGCCATCTCGCTTCTGATCCATCATCTCAAAGGCTCGCTCCATCTCTTCGAACGGAAAGGTGTGGGTGGTCAGCAGCGTTGGATCAACGCGCTTCTGCTGGAGCAGGCGAAGCAGACGCTCCAGGCGCAGACGCCCGCCAGGGCACAGTCCCGTAGTGATCGTTTTTTCTGCCATGCCCACCCCCCAGTCCAGACGCGGGATATGGACAAACTCGCCGTGTCCGTGGTAGCCGATGTTCGAGATGGTGCCACCTGCTTTGGTCACCTTCACGGCGGTCTGGAAGGTGACATCGCTGCCCAGTGCTTCGATGGCCGTATCCACTCCCTGCCCGGCGGTCAGCTCCAGGATACGCTTGACCACGTCCTCGCGGGAGAAGTCGACGATGATATCTGCCCCGTAGAGGCGAGCCAGCTCCTGCCGCCGGGGCACCGCCTCCACGGCGATGATCAGGCCCGCTCCCAGCAGTCTGGCACCAGCCGTGGCCATCAGCCCGACGGGTCCCTGCCCGAAGACGGCCACTGTCCCGCCGAGCGGGATACGCCCCTGTTCCGCTCCCATGAACCCGGTCGAGAGCATATCTGCGCAGTAGACCGCCATCTCGTCAGGGACATCCGGGGGAATCAGCGCCATGTTGGCGTCGGCTTCATTCACGTGAAAGTACTCCGCGAAGACGCCATCCTTGGTATTGGAGAATTTCCATCCTCCCAATGGTCCACCTGACTGAGAAGGATGGCCGGCCTGGGAGGCAAGATCCCCCCAATCTGGGGTAATAGCTCCGACGACCACCCGGTCGCCTGGGTGGAACTGGCGCACCTGGCTGCCAACAGCGTGGACGATGCCCACCGCCTCATGGCCGAGTGTCAGATTGGTGCGAGGGCCGATGGCTCCCCGCACAGTATGCGAGTCCGAGGTACAGATGAGCGCCCGCGTCGTGCGCACAATGGCATCGTTCGGGCCTGGCTCAGGCACAGGCTTCTCCATGAAACCCACCTGGCCGATGGCCTTCATCACAAAGGCTTTCATGATCGCTGCTCCTGTGTTTACTAGACTCACCCGCTAGCGAGTACACTGCCAGAGCAACACTCATTCGCGTCGTCGAGAGCACTGCGGTTTAGCTCCTGCGCTGTTGCTCTCCTTCGAGAAGGATAGGCTGTTCCTGTCACAGGGCCTTCACAGCAGCCCCTTGTCTGATCACGGTTCACCCCCGAGGAAAGGAGCCAGGCTCCGCTCTGCTCAGCGTTCCCCAGGTGCGGCGCTGGCCCCGCAGGAAAAGCTGTACAGGCATGGGCCAGGCTTCTCTTTGATCTGGACCTCTCTCAGGAGAGCGGCCACCGACCAGAGCGGTGCAGCGAGAACCTCCTGTGATGCGCGGGCCTGTTCTTGTGCAGGCCCTGTGAAGTGCCGGGGGTATATATTTCCCATGAGTAAGGAAAATGGGGGAATGACCGTGTGCTCCACTGCTGGTAAGCAGAGGCCGGGGCCTCCGAACCAGTTGGGAAACGGAGAGAAGGAGAGCAGTCATGTACAAACGAGCGGCTGAAGATTCCCGCTCTCTGCGGGAGCTTCAGGACAAACTGGTACGCCTGGGCATTTTGACCAGTGAGCGACTGACGCGCGCGCTGAAGGCCGTAGAGCTGTTCGATCCAGCGCTGGCACAGACGGTCTTGCCGGCAGACCCGATGATTGCCAGCCTGCAGGCCGCGATCGAGGACGAAATGCGCGTCTTCCTCCTCGAAGGGGGGGAGATGGGAGGCAGCGCGCTGCGTTTCCTGGTGTCATTGCCTGTGCTGGGCAGCGAGCTGCGCCTGCTGAGCGAGGAGGCGCAAGAGCTGGCCCGGTTGATCGTCTGGCTCGGCTCCTCCACTGCGCAGGCTGGCCAGGAAGATGGGAAGGCGGAACAATGGCCTCCCGCCCTGGCCGGGCAGGGGGAGCAACTCCTGACCTTCGGGCGTCAGATCAGCGCCTCGGCGATGGCGCTGGCCCTGGTGCTGGCAGAACAGGATACCCAGGGAGCGCAGCGCCTGTGGCGGCAACAACGCCGTCTGCAGCATGAGCTGACCAGGCTGCAACGCAGTTTGCTTCTGATCATGCCAGCTGGCGCGCTCACTTCCACGGGGACCAATGCCAGGGCACAGCCCTGGATCGCCTATCTGTCCGCCCTGGCCCTGCTCTTGAAACGCATCAGTTCCCACGCTGCCACGCTCTGCGAGCGGCTCATCTTCGTGGTTGAAGGAGTCCGCAGCATGCGGATGCTGCAACGTCTGGAGGCTCGCCTGCTGGTTGACCGCTGCCATGAACCAGCCCAGTGAGGGGGGAGGAGCCTCTGAGTCCGCCGTTCTGTCACTGCGTCCGGCTCCTCTTCAGGCTCTCTCCCTCCTCGCCCTCCCTGTCTCAGCTCCCAGAGGTGGGAACTGGTCCTGCCAGCACCAGCCCGGACCCGTCTCAGAAGCGGAAGATGGCCGCCAGCGGGCCTGGTGTGGGCATATGCTCCGGCGCCACTACGGAAACCAGGCCATCGTGGAGGATCGTCTGGGCTGCCAGTTGATCGACCAGGTCTTCATCGCCGGGCCGTGCTTCGGCGTGGACATCGATGGTCTGTGTCACAGGGTCCAACCGTCCCCAGATAGTGGCCTCCTCAGCGATGAAGAGGAGCTGGATGCGCCCACTGCAGGCCGCCCGAGCAATCTCGTCCAGGTCTGCAGACGCTTGCCCGGTGCCCTCACGCTCGCGAAAGCGGGCCAGGGTCTCCTGTTGCGCCTGCCGCAAGGAAGAGACGACCAGCGGCCAGGCTCGCTGACGGAGCAGAGCGGCGCTCACCTCATCAAAATTCCCCTCCAGGCCCTCTTTGAGAAGGAACGGATAGGTGTTGACACGGCGATAGAGCGCCTGGAGTGGGGAAACAGCGGCCAGCACCAGTGGTGCTTGCTGGCTGCGCAGGAGAGCATGCACCGCATGATCGATCTGCCGGATATACCGTAACTCATCCACCTGCTCCTCCTGTTCGCCCGCGCCCTGGCCGTGATACATCACGGCCCCACGCCTTCCGTGGTGAGTCACCGGGCTACCGCTATGGTATTGGAGCGCATGGGCTCGTGACCACCGCTCCCGCCAGGAGCCTGGGGGGCTGGTGATGCTCTCAGGCAAGGGTATCTCTTGCTGGCCGAATGGGTGACAGACCAGCAGCCGCACGTGCTTGCGGCTTAGCACGAGGAGATAGAAATGTTCATTGCGGCTCAACAGTGGTAACAGCGGTTTGATGAAAAAGTGCGCTCCAACCACTACCTGGGGACGAGGGGCATACGAGAGGTGATAGATCCGATAGAGGGTAGCTGAACGGAAGACCGCCAGCCCGGGTGAAACGGTGTTCCACAGCGAGGTCTCAGCGGGCAGGGCCTCGATGGGCGCGAGGAGACTCCGCTGCTCGGCCACACTGAGCTGCGTTTGCGCCAGGCGCTCACGCGCCTCGTGGAGCAAGCGCTTCAGCAGTCGTGGTCCAAGGTAATAGCCCTGACCTTTGCTGGGTGTGGGCAGATAGAGCGAGAGGCACGGAGCATCCTCGCTGGACAGCACCGTCTTGATTTCCTGATAGTATCGGCTCTGCTGCATGGGGCATCTCCCTGACAACCGACTATGCTATAGCTTTCTCTTCTTGAGAAAAGCCTAGAACGGACCGCTCACGAGCCTCTCTCAGGAGGCCCTGTCGTCTTCACAGCCTGGTTACAGGATGCATGCGCGACAGCGCTTGCTGCACCGGGGTGGCAGCTTCCTCCTTCCTATTCTGCTTCTGCTGCGTTCAAGAGGGCTGTTTGTGAGGCAGGCGCACGCCCCTGTAACGCTTTTGTGAGATCGATCAGGTATGCTCGGAAACAAGGAGGAGACAGGCAGACAGTAGAGCAACAGTCAGACGATGCAAGGACCAGCGGTCTCCAGCCAGTGCGTCTGGTGTGCTCCGAGGCGGGCCCCTGATGGTGCCGTGGAGATGAGCGAGCGGCAGAACAGCAGACCACTGAGCACCGCTGGCAGCACAGAGCAGAACAGAGCAGAAAGGAGGAACAGACCCATGTTTCGCCGCATTCTTGTGCCCCTGGATGGCACCCCCGCCGCTGAGCGAGCCTTGCTGATCGCCGCGCACCTGGCGCGTGCGGCCCAGGGGTCAGTGACGGTGTTGCGCGTGATCGAGTGGCCTCCCCCGGGGGTGCTCGCCGACAGCAGCACACTCTTCGACCCTTCCAGCAGCCTGGCAGAGCACGAGATTGCCAGGGCCACGCGCTACCTCAACGAGACCGTCCAGAACTACGCGCAGGCCCTTGAGCACCTGCCAGTCGAGCAGGAGGTGGCCTTTGGCCCTCCGGCCTCGACGGTGTTTTCGGCAGCGCGCCTGGAGCAAACGGATCTCATCATCCTATGTACCCACGCCGCCAGTCGGCTCAAACGGTGGCTTGTTGGCAGTATGGCGCAGCAGGCCGTCAGACGCAGCCCGGCTCCCCTGCTGGTCTTCCATGAACAGGGGCCGTTGCTGCCGTTCCCACGGCCAGGGCGCCCGCTGCGTTTGCTACTGCCGCTGGACGGCTCGCTGACCGCGGAGGCCGCTCTCAAACCGGCCTTGCGGCTCCTGGCGCTGCTTGCTCCACCCGAGCTGAGCCTGGTACAGTTGTTGAGTGTCGTCGATGTCCCTGGCTACGGGACGCTGGGGGGAATGCGTATCCCGGACCCGGGCCTGCGCGAGCAGCTCCAGGAGGAAGCCAGGAGCTACCTGGAGGGAGTGATGCAGCGCGTGCGCCAGGAGCAACTGGCCGACCCTGCTGTGACAATCACGTCCGCAGTGATCGCCAGGAGCAATGTCCCTGGGGCCATTCTCAAGCATGCCGCGGCTGAGGATGCGCAGGACCCGGCCCAGCACTTCGATCTGATCGCGCTGGCCACCCACGGACGCAGTGGCCTGGCCCGTCTCCTGCTCGGCAGCGTCGCGGAGCAATTGCTTGCGAGCAGTAAGCTCCCCCTGTTTATTGTTCGTCCTGGGATGCTGCATGAGGGCGAAGGCTCAGCAGAGGAGTCAGCGGGCCAGGCAGAGGAGCGCAAGCCGCCGGCGGCTGACGAGTCAGGGGCCGCTGGTTGGACGGGCCTCCTTTGATCTGACCGCGACTGACTGCAAGGGGAGCGTCCAGCCTTGACGATGAGAGGCGTGCCATCTTGCCAGGCACGCCTCTCATTGATTACTGGTAGACCTGACCAGCTCGCTCCCTGGCTGCTCCCTTGCACCGACCTCAGCCTAAATGAGGCCCTGGGGGATCAGGTGCCAGTAGGCATGGTTCAACAGCTGCTTCTCAAGGTGGTAGAAGAGGCTTGGACGCGGAGGCTCAGGCGGGTGCTCATAGTTAAACACCAGCTGGGTGGCCCGGCGATTCCCTGTCTCCAGGAAACACATCACCTCTCCATCGTAGAGAGCCTCATCCCCCTCAAGCGTCTCTCCACGGATCGCTGCCGCCAGACGCCTGGCCAGGACGCGGGCTTCAAAGTGGGCGGCGGAACCGCTTTTAGGCACCGGCAGATCGGTGGCATCCCCGAGAGCATACAAATGCTCCTGTCCTTTGACCTGCAGGGTGTAGCGATCGGTCGGAATCCATCCCTGGCTATCTCCCAGGCCGGATGCTTCGATGACCTGCGCCCCGCGATGCGGAGGGACCAGGATCAGCAGGTCGAAGGGGACTTCTTCGCCTTCCAGCGAGCGAATCACCCGGCGCTGCTGGTCGACAGCCTCCGGCGTAAAGAAGACTCGTGTGGCGATCTCGCGCTCTTCCAGCCAAGGAGCCACCATTTCCGCCACCCGCTCGATGGTAAAGACGCGCGGGAGCGGATAGAGGTACTCGATGACGGTGTGCTCCCGGAGGTAATGCTGGCGAAGCCAGTCGTCGAGCAGAAAGGTGAATTCCAGGGGAGCTGGAGGGCAGCGGTAGGGGATACCGGCTACTGCAATCACGATGCGCCCGCCGGGAAAGGTGCTCAGGGCCTGACGCAGCCGCAGCGCTCCCTCGGTGTCATAGAAATGATGCCATACCCCCGGCCCTTCTTCCAGTCCTGGCAGATCGGCGAAGGCGAGCCGCGCCCCTGTGGCCAGCACCAGATCGTCGTAGACAAGGACGCTCTCCCTCTTTCCCCCGGCTGGTTCGAGGGCGTTGCTCTGGGAGACGTGCACCTGATGATTGGCCACATCAATCTGTTGCACCTGCCCGATCAGCAGGTGAACGCGCTGGTGCAACAATGTCCGCTCATCGCGGACCAGCAATTGGCTCTGCGGGTCGCTGTCGTTGAAGGGCATATAGAGCCAGAAAGGCATGTAGACATGCCTCCCTGTGCTATCAATGAGGGTGATCTCGGCTTCATGCGGGCGTAACTGCCGCGCCAGCATATTGGCCGTGATCGTCCCTCCGACTCCTCCACCGATGATGATAATCTGTCGAGGCATAGGTAGGCCCTCCTCTCGGTCTGCCTGGCATTAGCGTTTTCTGCGGACAACGAAACGGGTATATCCCTGCTCCGGGAAAGTCCCCAGCAATTCGTGCCCGGCCTTCTGTACCCAGGCCGGAACATCGCGGGCCGAGCCTGGATCGCTGGAGAGGAGCGCCAGTGTCCCTCCGACCGGGATGGCTCTGATCCCCCGTATCAGCTCCATGAGGGGACCGGGGCAGAAGCTGCCCCGCGCATCGATTTCTTTATCAATCTGGATTTCTCCCGGCTTCTCTGGCATGGTATCCTCCTTTCTGGCTCTCATCTGCTGCTATGCTGCCCGCTGCCTCCGTTCAGGCTGGGTAAAGGAAGAGGGGCAGACAGACAGGCAGGCCTCAGATGAACAGGGTGATGCGGCTCTCGCTGGCCCGTTCGATGAAGCTCGCTACGCCGACAACCTCTTCGACTATCGGCTCGAGATCTTCCAGCTTCATGTCGAGCAGCTCCAGGGTCATAGCGCAGGCATAGACATGTACCTGACCCAGCTCGCGTGCCTGCTGTAGTGTCTCTAGCCAGCCAGGAACCTGCTTTTTACGCATCTGCTCCAGCAGGACAGGCCCGAGATCGCCGGCATCTTTGCTGACGCTCACAGTGGCCTGGGCTGCTCCCTTACGGAAGGCCTGCAATCCCCACGTCGTGAGGAATAGCTCGACCTCCAGCCCCATCGCGACAGCCCCACTGGTCAACGTGGCAACGGCCATGAGCTTGTCCGCTGTTCCAGAGAAGACGATCAGCGACATGCGATTTTCCATGATGCCTGTGACTCCTTCCTTCTTGTCTCGTCTCGCTTGTCTCGACCAGGGACGGGCATTCAGGTCAGCCAGGCGGGCCGCGTGGGCTGCGTGCTCACTGTGCTGTGGTATTCTTGTTGGCGACTACCTCCGCGGCGACCTCCCGTCCCGTGTCCACGTCAAGCAGCCGAAAGGTATGGGTAATGCGCGCAGCTTTGTTCAGCATGGCCTCGGCGCCGCAGTAGCGCTGTATTGAAAGATCGAGTGCTCGGGCCACTGCCTCGGCCTGGAGCTGTCTTCCAGTGAGGAGATGCTCTACCTTGATCTCTCTAAAGACTTTCGGATGGGTAGCTGAGCGAATCCCCCCGACGACAATCTCGTAGGAGATCACTTGCTGACGTTGCTTGCGCAGGATGGAAAGCACGTCCATCCCGCTGCAGCCGGCCAGGCCGATGAGCAGCAGCTCCATCGGACGGAAGCCAGCATCGTGGCCGCCGTGCTCTGGCGCAGTGTCCAGCCTGAGATGGTGGCCGGAGCCAGCTTCGGCTTCAAAGCTCAGGCCCTCGACGAGTCTGATCTGGGCCGTCATTCGTTCTGCCATTGGTCTTCTTCCTCCCTTGAGAGAGGTCCCTTCGCCTTCTCTCGTGAGAGCAGTATAGGCGCCGTAGCTCACCAGGCCATCACGAGGGTCTGGCCAGCCTTCTCAAAGCGGTCACAGCAGCCAGGAGAGAGGTCTCTGGCATCTTTCTTTGTCCGTGCCAGCTCCCTTCCTTTCCAGCCTGGCAGGGGAATGGTCCTGGAGTGGTCTAGAGGTGAGCGCTGTCTGTGAGGAGCAAAGGAAAGAGTTGAGAGAGTCCTGAGAAGGGGAGCAATCATGCGAGGTAGGGAAAGGGGAGAAAGGTCGAACCCCCTGCGGCTTCCTTCACGACATGAGGAAGGCGGCTACCAGGAGTGGAAGGAAGAGATCTTGTTTCAGCGCATTTTCATTCCTCTCTGCGAGCACGTGTCATGAGCCTAGGGCAGCACGAGTCGACAGGCCAGGCATGGCTGCCCCAGGATGTCAAGCAACTGGGCAAGCAGCACCGGCAGCGGACGGTCGGTACGGAATGGCACCCCGGTGATCTGCTCCGTCGCCGGAAGGCATGGCTGCCAGTGAGCACACTGGGCATCGTAGAGGTCTGGCCGCCCGTCAGAGGCCTCGACTGTGCTCGATCGCAGCGACAGCTCGCCGACGCCGCTTAAGCCTGGGGTGGCGATTCGCTGGCGCTGGCTCCAGCGATGGCGGAGCCGTGCTAAAGCTTCTTCCTTTGGACAAAAGCACTCGATGAAGAAAGTGGGAACGCCTTGAGCAGCAGCGGCCTGGGCCATGATCTGCCGATCTTCGCGGCGCAGAAAGGAGGCATCCAGAATCACCGAGCGCCCTTCTTGCAAGGCCAGGATGGCCAGGGCATGGAGCGCCTGATAGGTACGTGTCCCCCAGGCCGGGGCATAGATACCTTTTCCAAAAGCCTCAGCCCGCGTCTCACCGGGAGCGAGGCCCGCCAGACGCTTGCGAATCACATCGGACGAAAAGAGCGCCGCCCCAGTCGTTTGTTGGAGGGTCCGCGCCAACGTGCTTTTGCCCGTACCCATCAAGCCGCCAATCATGACCAGCGTTGCTCCGGCAGGTCGACTGGCATAATGAGCGGCCAGCGCAAACAAGGCGCTCGCCTGCTGCTGAGCCTGATCGCGCTCCTCCAGAGGGACCTCGGGTTCATCCAGCAGCAGCGAGGCCACTTTGCCACGCACGCAGGCGCGATAGCACAGATAGAAAGGCAGCACCTCGCGTAAGCTCTCATCCTCTGTGGCCCTGACATAGGCATCGACAAAAGCATCCGCCAGGTCCACTCGTGCGCTATATTCCAGCTCCATCGCCAGGAAAGCTACCTCAGCGGCGATGTCAGCATAGCGAAAGCGGGTATTGAACTCGATGCGGTCCAGAAAAAGAAGCTGTGGCTCCTGCTGTCCGTCCTCGGGGGGAGACTCCAGCCAGTAGACATGCTGGAGGCGCAGGTCTCCGTGCCCATCTCGGATGCATCCCTGGGCGATGCGCCCCAGCAACAGCGCCCGGCGCTGCGCAAGAAACTGCTCGACGTAGCGTTGAATCTGCTCGTAGGTTGACTGATCCAGGGTGCGACCAAGGTAGGGCTGAAGCTGGGTCAGGGTCTCCTGCCAGTTGAAGGCTAACAGCTCCGGCTGGCCATAGCGGCGTACTTCGTCATCTGCGCGGGCCTCGGCATGGAAGGCGGCCAGACGCCGGGCGACCGCTTCGAGCATTGCCGCCGAGAGGCGCCCGCTCTGGAGCCAGCCGGCCAGGGTTGCTGTCTCGGGGAGACGACGCATCACTACTGCATAGTCAACAACCGTCCCCTCTTCGAGAGAAGAAGCAGGCTCTGGCACGCTCTCCGGCGAGAAGATCGGGCCAATATGCATCTCCTCTCGCTGGGTGCGCACGATGGGGGCCACGCCCAGATAGATGCCGGGCGCCAGCGGGGCATTCACAAGAACCTCCTCCCGACACCACTGGCGGCGCAGCATCGGCGTTGAGTAATCGAGAAAGCCCAGATTCACCGGCTTCTTCAATTTATAGACCAGATCAGGGAGGAGCACAACCACGGAAGCGTGAGTCTGTACCAGATGGGGAGCTGAAGCGGCAGGCGTCGACTGGTGCTGGGCACTTGCCGCGCGCGCTGGCGCCTTCCCTGCCAAAATAGTGGTGATCATGGCTTCTGCTGCCTGCATGACCGATGGCGCTGGCATGGTGCTTCTCCTCAGATGGCTCAGCAACACGATGTCCTCAAGACGGCAACCTGACTGACAGGAGGCAGGAAGGTCGCTGCCAGACTGCCCCTCCTACCTGGTCGCTACGGCTCCATTGCCGCACCGGCCCTGAGCCACCCCGCTGGTAGAAGCCAGCTGGCAGCGCCTTCCAACCCGAGACAAGATGAGCAAGGCCATTCGTTCTGCTCCTGAGCGAATCCCGGCTGCTCCTGCCAATAGAACCATAGCACCTGCACTGCACGGCTCCCTCTCCAGGCCTCGGCCAATGCTCACAGGGCGCTCACAGTACCCGCCTGCCCTGCCCGGTTTCTAGCGGGATGCGGCTCACGCGCAAGGCATTGAAAATGACCAGGACATCAATGCCCTCTTGCAGAATGGCGCCTACAGCCGGCGGTATCCAGCCAAAGGCCGCCAGCAGCATCGCTGTCGCGCTCAATCCCATTCCCACCCAGATTCCCTGACGGGCGATACGCATGACACCGCGCCCAAGCCGTACAGCGGTGGCGATGCGCCGTACATCCTCGGAGAGGAGCACGGCATCCGCGACGCTGGCCGCTGCGGTCAGCCCCTGCTGTCCCATGGCGATCCCCACGGTGGCGGTGGCCAGTGCGGGCGCATCGTTGACCCCATCGCCGACCATCAATACTTTGCGCCCTTTGTTGAGGTAATCGCGGATGACCTGGACTTTCTCTTCCGGTAAGCAGCGCGCTACCGCGCGGTCCATGCCGGCAAGGGCTCTGATCCGCTGGGCCACCTCCTCGCCGTCGCCGGTCAGGAGCACTCTTTCCTCAATGCTCGCTTGCTTGAGATCAGCCATGAGTTGGGCAAGATCAGCCCGGGGTCGATCCTCCAGAACGATCAGCGCCAGGCAGTAACCATTCACGGCCAGAAAGCTGGCGATCTGGCCGGTCGCTGTCCACTGCTCGCGGGCCAGCAAGAGGACCGGCGGGAGCGGGATTCCGCGCTGACGCAGAAAGGTACGGTTGCCCACTGTGACCTCATAGATCGGCTCCTCCGGCGCCGCAGTCAGACGGACGCGCCCCGCGACTCCTTTGCCAAAGACTTCCTGGAACTGCTCAGTTAGTCCAGGAGCCAGCCCTTGCGCGCGGGCGGATTCGACAATAGCCCGCGCCAGGATATGCGAGGAAAGCTGTTCCACTGAGGCCGCCAGGCGCAGTAAGGTCGCATCATCGAGGAGGGGGGCCTCAGCAGGCACCTCCGACGCCGGCGCTCGCCAGAGCCTGGAGACGGAAGGCATCCCCAGGGTCAAGGTTCCGGTCTTATCAAACACGGCCACCTGCACCTCACCGAGAGCTTCCACAGTCGCGCCGCTCTTGACAATGAGGCCTGCTCGGGCCGCCCGGTCGATGCCGGACATGATGGCGATCGGCGTGGCCAGAATCAGAGGGCAGGGCGTGGCTACTACGAGCACAGCCAGGGCCGTGATACCGCTCCCGGTAAGCAGCCAGGTCAGTGCAGCGAGCGAGAGGCTCACAGCGGTAAAGAGGACGCTGTAGCGATCGGCCAGGCGGTGAAGAGGAGCTTTCTGCTCTTGAGCCGCGGCGACCAGGCGCACAATCTGAGCGTATTTGCTCTCAAGGCTGCGTCGGGTGGCACGCACTTCGAGCGGGCGATCGAGATTGAGGCTGCCGGAGAGCACGGTCGCCCCCACGGTCTTCGGTTGCGGCAGCGGTTCGCCCGTGAGATCGGCCTCACTCACGTATGAAGAGCCAGCTACTATCTCGCCATCTACAGGAACCAGCTCGCCGGGCTTGACCACCACAACCATGCCCACTTCAATGTCCTCGGCGGCAAGATCGACCAGCTCCTGCCCACGCCAGATATGGCTAATGCGCGGCGCGCGCTCAGCCAGGGCTGAAAGAGAGCGGCGAGCCTGCCGGAGCGCATACGCCTCCAGGGCTTCGCCCCCAGAGAGCATCAGCACGACAAAAGCCCCAGCCAGATACTCCCCCGCCAGGAGCGCCCCGATGATGGCGAGAATCGCGATGAGGTCAACGCTCAGTTCCCGACGGCTGAGCTGTCGCAGCGTCTGCCAGCTCAGGGGAATGCCTCCCATCACCGTGATCACCAGGAGCACCCAGCGCGCAAGGTCAGCGCGTCCGCTTAGCCAGCAGAGGAGCGCGACGAGGAGCAGCAACAGCGCTGCGGAAGGCAGAGGATAATGACGCAGCAACTCCCCCAGGGCTTTGCGACCAAAGCGCGGCGGCAGTTGCACCGCCGCCTGGGCTGGGATAGGCGGCACGGGAGTCGCCGCTCTCTTCCCGTGCTCTGGGTCTGAGACAAGCTGAGACTGCGGAAGGGCAGGCTGGCGCCGATGGACCACTGGCATAGTTGGATAGCCTTTTTCTCCTGTAGTGGAGGGGAAATGTTCCACTCCGAGGAACGTTGCTTCTCACCACCAGGATACATGCCAGTGGTCACACATCCATCACAGCCTGTC
The DNA here is from genome assembly GCF_001748285.1 of Thermogemmatispora onikobensis. Taxonomy (NCBI): domain Bacteria; kingdom Bacillati; phylum Chloroflexota; class Ktedonobacteria; order Thermogemmatisporales; family Thermogemmatisporaceae; genus Thermogemmatispora; species Thermogemmatispora onikobensis. The sequence goes on from NZ_BDGT01000006.1 coordinate 29,372, forward strand.
AGCCCTATCTCACGAAGCGTTCTCTACCTTGTCTGCCTGGCCTGGATTCGCTGACCTGCCTCAGAGGGGCATTGTGATAGCGCTGTAACCATGCCAGGGATGTCCGTGAGGTAATCGTGATGACAGCCTGTTAGATTCGGAGTGTTTTTGTTACTGCCTACTAATAGCCAGGGGAAGAAGAAGGAGCAACGCTGATGCCCGGTCTACCGCCCTCCTCCCACAGGGAGCCGATCACGACCACGATAGCCGCCGTTAGTCCACGCTACAGCCAATCGCTCAGCCAGCTACTGACCGAAGTGCGCTCCTCAGAGCAAGGACTGACTGAGGAAGAAGCGCGCCGCCGCTTGCGCCAATTCGGCCCCAACGAGGTCGCCGCTGAACGGACCAGCTCAGGGGTGGTCCAGCTCGTACGGCTCTTCCTCAACCCGTTAGTCGCCGTCTTGCTGCTGGCAAGCCTGGTCTCCGCCTTACTCGGCGAGCTAACCAACGCTCTCATCATTGCGATTATCGTCTTCCTGAGCCTGGTGCTGAACTTCTTGCAGAGCTATCGCTCTCAGCGGGCCGTCGAGCGCCTGCGTTCGTCTGTCGCCCCTGTGGCTCACGTCTTGCGCGATGGCCGCTGGCAAGATCTCCCCCGCCGGCTGCTGGTTCCCGGCGATGTCATTCGCCTGGCCGCCGGCGACCTGGTGCCGGCAGATGCTCGTCTGATTGAGGCCCTGGATCTCCATGTACAGCAGGCCGCGCTCACAGGTGAATCACTGCCGGTCGCTAAACGGGCCGAGGAGACAGCAACCACGCTGGCCCATCCCGCCGAAGCCCCCAACTGGGTCTTCCTCGGCACCTCCGTGGTGAGTGGCAGCGCCCTTGCCCTTGTGGTAGCCACAGGCCCCCGGACAGCCTTCGGGGATGTGGCCATTCGTCTGGCTCAGCGCCCACCTGAGACCGAGTTTGAGCGTGGACTCCGCCACTTCAGCTTCCTCATTCTGGAAACGGTCTTCTTTTTAACGCTCTTTGTGTTTCTCACCGGTGTCCTTCTGCATCACCCGCTTTTCGAGTCCGTACTCTTCGCTCTGGCTCTGGCCGTTGGGCTAACCCCCGAGTTTCTGCCGATGATCGTCACTATTACCCTGGGGCAGGGAGCCGTGCGCATGGCCAGGCGCAAGGTCATCGTCAAGCATTTGGAGGCGATCCAGAACTTTGGCAGCATTGATATCCTGTGCACGGATAAAACCGGTACTCTGACCCGAGGAGAGATGACGCTGCAAGAGGCCTGTGATCTACGGGGGCAGGCCTCCGAGCGTACTCTCTTCTTCGCTTACCTCAACAGCGCCCTCCAGACCGGTTTCAACAGCCCGCTCGATCAAGCGATCCAGCGCAGCGGCGCATTCTCGCTGGCCGCTTATCGTAAGTACGGCGAGATCCCCTTTGATTTTGAGCGGCGCCGCCTCTCCGTCATCGTCGAGCAGACCAACACTGCCAGGCGGCTCCTCATTGTCAAAGGGGCCCCCGAGCATATCCTTCCGCTCTGCACTGGCTGCGAGCTGGATGGTGTAGCCCAGCCGCTGACAGCCGCCCTGCGAGGTCAGGCTGAGGCACTCCATCAGCGCTTCAGCCAGGAAGGACTGCGTGTGCTCGCCGTGGCCTATCGCGAGCTGCCTCAGCAGGAGCGCTATGGCCAGGCGGAAGAGCAGGACCTGATCTTGTTGGGATTGCTGACCTTTGTCGATCCACCCCAGGCCGGCGTCGCTGAGGCTATTGCCGCCCTGGCGCGGGACGGGGTCCAGGTCAAGATCGTCACAGGCGATAACGAGCTGGTGGCGCGCCATATCTGTCGCCAGGTAGGGCTGGATCCAGCGCGCGTGCTGGTAGGCAGCCAGCTAGAGCGCATGAGCGATGCCGCCTTGCTCGGCGCGGTGGAACACGTCACGCTCTTCGCCCGGGTCTCGCCTGCGCAGAAAAGTCGCATTTTGCTGGCCCTCAAACGCCGTGGCCATGTCGTGGGCTTCCTGGGCGATGGCATCAATGATGCGCCCTCGCTGCACGCGGCAGATGTAGGGATCTCGGTCGCCGGTGCCGTCGATATCGCCAGAGAGGCCGCCAGCATTCTCCTCCTGGAGCAGAGCCTGCAGGTGCTCCACGCAGGCATTCTGGAGGGGCGCAGGGCCTTCGGCAACGTGATGAAATATCTCCTTATGGGTACCAGCTCCAACTTTGGGAACGTCTTCAGCATGGCCGGGGCCTTTCTCCTCCTGCCTTTTCTGCCGATGCTACCGGCCCAGATTCTGCTCAATAACTTTCTCTACGACCTGGCGCAGGTCACCATTCCCACCGACCACGTCGACGCCAGCCTGATGCTCAAGCCGCAGCGCTGGAACATCGGCCTGATCCGCAACTTCATGCTGCTGGTTGGACCCATCAGTTCGCTCTACGATTTCTTGACCTTTTTTGTCATGCTCGCGGTCTTTCATGCCTCCGAGGCCCTCTTTCACACCGGCTGGTTCATCGAGTCCCTGGCGACGCAGACCCTGGTGATCTTCGTGATCCGTACCGCTGGTCATCCGCTGCGCAGTCGTCCCAGCCTGCCATTGACGCTCACCACCCTGGCAGTGGTTGGCTGCGGGCTGCTGCTGCCCTGGACGCCGCTGGCCGCTCCACTGGGCTTTGTGCCGTTGCCTGCCGGCTACTTCCTCTTCCTGGCAGTTGCCACACTGACCTACCTGGCACTGGTCGAGCTGGTGAAGGGGCGCCTGTTGCCAACCAGCCAGCAAGCTGGCCTATCGGGTCAGGCGCAACCGTGAGCAGCGTCGGCGGCTCCCGACCAGAAGCAAGCGCCGTCAGCTCTCAGTCAGAAGGCAGCGATGGAACCTTCTGCAGAGCTGACGGTGTGACGGTGGTGCACGGGCGGACCAGCCACATGCAGTGTGCCGGACAAGATGCCTGTCCGCTAGTCATCTGCGCTTCTCCGTCGCTGGTAATTCCTCCGGGATCATTGCCGGCTCTCTTCCGAAGAGCGCAGGCGGGCCAGCATTGCGTCAAAGGTCGCGGCGTCGATTTCTCCGCGCGCGTAGCGCTCCTGTAGAATCTGCAAGGGAGAGCGATTCGGCCCCGAGGGATACAGGCGAGACGGTCCCTCTGAGAACCAGCCTTTCCCTCTGGCCAGACGAAACAGGGCCCAGGCCAGGGCCGCCAGCAAGATCAGCCAGAGAACGGCCCCGAGCCACATCCATAGCATGCCTCCGCAGCCAAAGCCCCACATCATCAAGATCACCTCATTTCTTGAGCGTTTCCTCTCCTTGAACAAGCCAGGCACACTCGTTGCCTTACTTCAGATACTATGATCCACTCCCACACTCTCGATCTGTTCACAGCGCCGCCCAATTGACTCACAGTGACCTCACAGGACGCCGGGGTGAGATGGGGAGAAGCATGCAGCGCGGTGTCCCTGCTCTTCTGGCGACCCGTCGTGATGGAACTGAGAGGAGGGCGGCCAGGTAAGAGAGCAGATCGTGAGTTGGACACGCTAGGCTGGTGATCGAGACCAACAGGATACACGTACGCTCTCAATATGTTGAGGAAAGGAGCCACCACGATGCCCCAGCCCCAACCCGCGCCGGGAGGTTCAGCAGCTCAGAAGGGGCAGCCGACCACACTCTTCGACCTGCCCTTTTCGCACCCCCTGCGTGTCTTCTTCGCGCCTCACAGTATCGCCGTCATCGGAGCCACTGAGCGCCCGGGGAGCGTCGGGCGAGCCGTGCTCACGAATCTGACCACTGCTCCTTTTGGCGGTTCCATCTTTCCGGTCAATCTCCACCGCTCCAGTGTGCTCGGCAGACGCGCCTACCCGCGCGTCACGGATCTTCCAGAGCCGGTGGAGCTGGCCGTGATTGCCACGCCGGCGGAGACCGTCCCTTCTGTGATCGCCGACTGCGTGGCCGCCGGGGTCGAAGGGGCGATCATTCTCTCCGCTGGTTTTCGCGAGCGAGGGCCAGCTGGCCAGGCACTGGAGCGCCAGGTCCTGGAAGAGGCACGGCGGGGTGGGCTGCGGCTTCTGGGACCCAACTGCCTGGGCCTGATGAACCCACGCATCGGGCTGAATGCGACCTTCGCCAGCGGGATGGCCCTGCCGGGACAGATCGCCTTCCTGAGCCAGAGCGGGGCCTTATGCAGCGCCATTCTCGATTGGAGCCTGCAGGAGCACATCGGCTTCAGCGCCTTTGTCTCGGTCGGGTCGATGCTCGATCTGGGCTGGGGGGAGTTGCTCGACTACCTGGGGGATGATCCACATACCGGCTGCATTCTCCTCTATCTGGAGACCGTGGGCGACGCCCGGGCCTTCCTCTCCGCGGCCCGGGCCGTGGCACGGCGCAAACCCGTGATCCTCTTGAAAGGGGGTCAAACTCCCGAGGCCATACAAGCGGCCATCTCCCACACGGGGGCCCTTGCCGTGAGCCAGGAGATCTTCGAGGCAGCCTGCAGCCGCTGCGGCCTGCTGCAGGTGGAGAGCATCGACGAGCTGTTCGCGATGGCTGAGGTGCTGGCGCGGCAGCCACGCCCCCAGGGGCCGCATTTCACCATCGTGACCAATGCGGGCGGTGCCGGCGTACTGGCTGCCGATGCTCTGGCGAAGGCCGGCGGGGCGCTGACCCCGCTCTCCTCGGAAACACGGGCCGCCCTCGACGCGCTGCTCCCCCCCTACTGGAGTCGCCAGAACCCGGTAGACATCCTGGGAGATGCCGATCCCGAACGCTATGCCCAGGCCATTGCCATCCTCTCTCGTGAGCCGGCCAGCAATGGCTTGCTGGTCATCCTGACACCCCAGGCCATGAGCGACCCCACCCGTACCGCCGAGCGCGTAGTTGAGGCCGTGGCAGGCAGCAAACGGCCCGTGGTGGCAAGCTGGATGGGAGGCAGCAGTGTGGCAGCCGGCCACGAGATTCTGACACGCGCCGGCATCCCGACATTTGCCTCCCCGGATACGGCGGCCCGCGCTTTCTGCGCCATGTGGCGCGCCAGCAAGCATCTGCAGAGCCTCTACGAGACGCCCAGTGTGGTGGATGATCCCGAGGAGAGCGCCAGTCGGCGCGCGCAGGTCGCCAGCGTGCTGACTGCAGCCCGCCAGGCCGGGCACACGCTGCTCAGCGAGCCGGAGGCGAAGGCGGTGCTCCAGGCCTACGACATCCCGACCGTCGAGACTCGCGTCGCGCTCAGCGAAGACGAGGCCGTCCAGCAGGCGGAGCAGCTCGGCTATCCAGTGGTTCTGAAGCTGCTCTCGCCAACCATCACCCACAAAAGCCGTATTGGAGGCGTCCGCCTTGCCTTGCGCACGGCTGAGGAGGTGCGGCAGGCCTATCGAGCCATTGCCGAGGCCGCAGAGCGCCAGGCGGGAGCCGGGCAAATGCAGGGTGTGACGGTGCAGCCGATGATTACGCTGGAGGGCTACGAGCTGATCGTGGGCAGCTTCTGCGACCCACAGTTTGGGCCGGTGCTGCTCTTTGGCAGCGGCGGGCGCCTGGTCGAGGTGCAACGCGATACCGCCCTGGCGCTGCCGCCGCTGACCACGACGCTGGCGCGGCGTCTGCTGGAGCGCACGCGCATCTTCGCTGCCCTCCAGCAGGGGGCTGCCGGACTGCCCGCTGTGGATCTGGCGGCGCTCGAGCGCCTGCTGGTGCGCTTCAGTCTGCTCGTGGTCGAGCAGCCGCTCATCAGGGAGTGCGATATCAACCCTGTGCTGGCAGCGGGCGGTCATCTGCTGGCACTCGATGCCCGAATCGTGCTGCACTCATCCGGTGTGCCCGAAACAGCGCTGCCGCGCCCGGCGATTCGTCCCTACCCGAGCCACTACATCGGGAACTGGCAGCTCCCTGATGGCACTCCGGTGACGATCCGCCCGATTCGCCCGGAAGACGAGCCGTTGATGGTGCGCTTCCACGAGCGGCTCTCAGAGCGCAGTGTCTATCTGCGCTGGCTACATGTCCTTGGCCTGAGTCAACGCATCGCCCATGAGCGGCTGGTAGATCGCTGCTTCATCGACTACGATCGAGAGCTGGCCCTGGTGGCCATCTCGCGGGAGGAGGCGTCAGGCACTGGTACAGAGACGCTCCTGGGCATTGGACGCCTGATCAAGCTGCCCGGGGGAGAGGAGGCCGAGTTTGCCTTGCTGATCGCCGATCAGGTGCAGGGGCAAGGACTGGGAACGGAGCTGTTGCGGCGCTTGATGGAGATCGCCCGGCAGGAGGGCCTGCAACGCTTGCAGGGCCGCATGCTGCCGGAGAACCAGGCCATGCTGCGGGTCTGCCGCAAGCTTGGCTTTCAGCTGACCTACCATCCCGAGGAGCAGCTGATGCAGGCAACCTTCCTGTTGCGAGAAGGGAGCGAGCTGATCAAGGGACACCCGTGAGAGAAGGAAGGGAGCGCAAGGGAGCCACCAGCACATCGGCCTCGCCGCGCCTGGACGAGCCTGCGTGCAGGTCCCTCGAGCCAGTAGCCGTGGCCAGTGGCTTCCTTGTCCCTGACTGGCGACCGCTCAGTCAAGGTCGTCCTGCAGCGTGCCCCAGGGCGTGCGCGGGGTCTCTTCGATTCCCTGGGGGCGAACGACCAGCAGCGGCAGGCGGGTCCGTTCCAGCACCCGCTCGGTCACGCTCCCCAGGAGCCAGCGATTCAGGCCCTCTCTGCCGTGGGTCGACATGGCCAGCAGATCACAGCCGCCGGGCAGAGGCGTGTCTACAAGGTCCTGGCCGTGCTCTACGACATCGAGAATCGTCTGCGCCACATCAGAGCCAACATGCACCGACCAGGTCAGCTCAAGCTGCAGGCCAGAGACCTTTGGGGCCACCAGCCCGGCGCGGATCTGCTCCACGGTGTGAGCCAGATAGCGGCGGGCCCGCGCCAGTCGTCGCTCGCGCTCACGTCTGGCAGCCTCATCCTCCGCCTCTTCGTCGACCTCCACGACAGCCAGCAGGTGCAGGGCAGCTGGCGCCGGTGTGGCCAGGGCGTGCACCTGCGCCGCGGCGGGTTCCAGGGCAGCCTTAGCGTGGACAGACCCATCGAGCGGTACCACGGCCCGAAGAGGGCGTTCATAGCCTGGTTGCGGACCGGCCAGCATCTCGCCGTGAGAACGGAGCACCAGGACAGGGAGAGATGCGTGACGGATCAGCTTGAGCGCCACGCTCCCCAGCGCCCAGCGCTGCAGACCGCGGTAGCCATGACTGCAGAGCACCAGGAGGTCGGCGCTGACCTCTGGCACGAGACGCAGCAGCTGATCCGCGGGGAGCCCCGACCGCACAATTTTTTCTGTGGGCACATCGTGGAGAACCGGCAGAGCGGCGACGCGCTGCAGATAGGCCTCTGCCGCTTCGGTGGCGCTCTCCAGCCATGAGCGCATCGTCGCTGGATCAAGCGCGGTTGGGGCCCAGAGCAGTGCGGTACCAGGCTGCACGATGCGCGCCAGAATCAGGCGGCCTCTGCTGGCGCGTGCCAGCCGGGCTGCCAACGGGAGGGCCTGCTCGGCGCGCGGCGAGCCATCCAGCGGGACAAGAATACGTTGAAACATCCATGACCTCCTGTTTCTCACATGGAGCTGCTGAGCAGAGGCCAGCTCGCTCAACTCAGCACATCACCTTTTACCGGCAGTATGGCAGGACGGGCACACCGTCTGCTCTCAACGGAGCGAGCTGGACTCACAGCACGATCACAGCGCTTTCCGGCTGGTGATGGTTGCGCTTTACCTTTGTCTTGAAAGGCGAAGAGAGGTGCTCGGCGCCAGGACGCTAACTGTGAGGAGAGCGTGACCTGTTCCTTGGCGCACAGACCCGAGCAGCGTGTTATAGTTGTCTTACAAAGAGAGAAAGAGGCCCGGCTCGCTCGCAGCTCAGCCGGACGAGAGAGAGTGTGGCTCTTTCGTTCGTTGTCGCTCGCGCGCTGGCTCGAGTGTCTCTGGAACAGGCAGCAAGGCAAGAGAAGAAAGGAGACTGTCGTGAGTCAGGCCGCTACTCAGCAGCAGCGTCTCCCGGAGCCTGCCCACTCCCGGACCACTGTGACTCGCCCTCGTGTTCAGCTGGGATTGCGCACCCGTTGCATCCTTTATGGGGTGCTGGCCGCCGCCGTCTTGACCGGCCTGATCGCCCTTGGGTCGCGCGGCTTTCACTGGTTCGATGCGGCACTGATCGGCTACGTTGTGGCCACGATCTTCGCGGTGGCCGCCGTGACCTACAAATACAGCTTCTGGCTGGCTCGTCCCCCAACCGGACGCTATTGGAGGCGCAGCTGGCGGCTCTTTTTCTCCTATGAGAACTTCAGGCGCTACACGGCGCTCATTCCTCTGGCGATTCTTGACCTATTCTCTCAACAATTTATCCGCCGCCGTGGCCTCTATCGCTGGATCATGCACCAATGCATCTTCTGGGGCGTACTGCTGTCTTGCTGTATCACCTTCCCCCTGACCTTCGGCTGGATTCGCATGACGCTGACGCCGGCAGGCGAGCACCTGCTCTGGTTCTTCGGCTTCCCCCTCTTTGCTTTCCGCCCTGAGTCGGTCCTTGGATTCCTTATTTATCACGCGCTCGATATCACTGCCCTGCTGCTGCTCGTCGGGCTGGTGCTGGCCTTCCATCGCCGCTTCCACGATCTGGCGCTCATCAGTATCCAGCGCTTCGGCTTCGACATTGTGCCCCTGGCGCTGCTGCTGGCCATTGTGGTCAGCGGGCTGGCTCTGACGGCTGATAGCGCCGGGCAGGGGGAGCCATTAGGGCGTAGCGTTCCTTCTGTACCTGGTGAGGCTGGTTGTGATCAGGGACATAATAACGTCATTGAGAAGGCGAGCGGGGAAGTTAACGACAATCGTGTTGTGCTCCTGCGCAAGGGTAGCCATGTCCGGCGGGGAAATCGCGTTTGGACTGGCGTAGATGATGAGGGCCACGCCCCTGGTATGCGATCTGGCCTCCAGAATCGCTGGCAATTGCTGGCTCCAATCCTTCCAGGAGACGAGGAACAGATGAGCATCCCAGGCACGGTGGCGCATCCTCAGATCGGAGACCTCAATGATATCATGCTCCTTAAAGTAGCCTGAGCTGGTGAGCATGGCCTTAAGGACACTCAGTTCGCCGTTGCTGTTGGCAAAGATGGCGATACTCCTCCTCTGCAGGCCGCGTCCGAGACGGTAAAGGATGAGCAGGGTCCCTGTGAGCAGCGAGTAGATGATGCCGCACAGGGCAATGAGGCCGGGCAGAGCCAGAATTCTTCCAATCCAGTCATAGACATTCAATAGCGTCTCCATACGTTGCTATCACCTCAACCTGTTTTTCGTAGTATACGTTATACGATATCAGATCTCTATCAGGGTAGGGCAGAGACGATGGGTATTTCTTGATCAAGCCCCCGAAGGGGATACCATAGCGGGCCAGCATATGTAACCAGTTCGCAGGCGGCGCACGTCACAGGGATGAGCGACAAGAACGATGGTGCGAGGCCCGAGGCTGAAGCAGCCACCGGCGTGGAGCCACGCTACTTTCCTTTCTAGCTGGATTGGCGTAGACAATGCTGCAGTTGATTCTGTTTCTTTCGTGGCTTTCAGGGCCTGGGAGCGGGGCTGCTAACGGCACTGACGTCAACGCTGGCAGAGATTGTTCATTGCCATTGCGACGATTACCGCGATTGTTGGGCCACTGGCAGGAGGAGCCATCACTGATCACCTTCGTGGCGCTGGATCTTTTACCTCAATCTGCCACGAGGGATACTGGCGCTGGGGCTGTATCGCTGTCTGGGTCCCCGCCAGGATCGCGGTCCGCTCGCCGCAGGCCTGGGGCTAGGCTGGGTTGCGTCGCCTCGACCTGCTGGGATCTCTGAGCGTGGCGGCAGAGACAACCTGCCTGTTGCTCGGACGAGCTGGGGAGGAGAGACCTCCCTCTGGACCTCTGTTCAGGTGGTGGGACTGCTGGTCGCCTCCGATCTGCTCTGCGTGCTCTTCTTCCTGGTGGACTGGCCTTCTCCGCATCAGTCCCATGCCCTTCAGCCTCGGGCTCCCACAGGAAGACGATGAGACCGGCAAGCAGACCACCAGCGGTCGTCACGAGCGGCAGCAGCCAGGGACGCGGTGCCGCCCAAAGAGGAATCCTGGCAGTGCTTCCTTCTCCTGACGGATCAGAGGCCTGATACCCCACGAGCCAGCCAAGAACAACAGCGCTTACAAGGTGAATAGCCCGGAAAAAGGCTATGGCCCTAAAACCTGCTACCAGGACAATAGCTGTTTAGAAAGACATAATAAGCTCTCCGTGCGCGTGAACGAAATCAACTACAACTACAATGAGCCCCTCCTCTCACCAGCAACCTTGCGCGGCCTGGGTGTTCCTCTTGCCCTGGTCGCGCTGGAAAACTGCTCCAGGAACGCCGACCTCACCAGAGAACCGAGATTTTTCTGCGTTCATCACTGCGTCCATCAGTACCCCTCGCTTCATTTCACGGTGCTACGGTCATCCTGGCGCGTTCTCTACGAGCGATTTTTGTCTTCGCGAAGACAATTCGAGGGATTGACCCCCAAATCTCCCTCTTCACTCTGACTTCGAGGGCGGCTTATCATCCTCCACCGATTCACTCCCCTCCGTCAATTGCTTCAGATCCGCCTCCATTCGTTTCCTCACCAGATCAAACAACTCTTCATAACTCCGCCCGCTCTGCCGGGCCAGCTCCTCTAACAGGAAGGCCGGGGGATCGTCAAGGGCATTCCGTTCGGCAGCGATGAAAGGACGTGCCCAGTACGCGCATGGAGAGCCTGGCTCGCCTCGGCGGGAATTGTGGACGGCCAGGCGTTCCGTGCGGTCGGGCGCTGCACCCAGCCGCAGATAGGCACGTCAATTTCCGACCGGACGATTGCCAACATTGTCAAGAGCCGTGTGAAGGCTGCGGGGTTCGACCCGGAGAGGTTTTCCGGGCATTCACTGCGCTCCGTCCTCATCACTGCATCCGCCAAAGCAGGAGTGCCCGAACGGATAATCATGAAACAGAGCGGCCACAAGCATTTACCCACCCTGCGCGGCTATATCCGCGAGGGATCGCTATTTACTGAGAACGCGGCGGCGAAGGTGGGGCTGTAGATTAGCCTGGCAGAGGCGGTAACCGGCCCTGGCGGCGCGATGGCCGAGGGGTATTGAGCGGCGCTGGCGATCCTTGCGCCTCTACCCCTCCGGTTATGCCATGAGCATACCGAGCAGGAAGAAGCGGCGTACTTTCCAAGCGGTCAGGGCGGGTCTGGAACATAAGATTTTCAGCCGGGCGTTTCCTGAACTGATGCTCTGTGGCTGTGAGATAGCGCTGGTTAAGAAGCGCTGCTATTTCCGATTGCAGTGTTTCCAGCCGGACATTGGCATCCGCCCCTATGCCGTGTACGGTAGCGATAACGCCCCATATTCCTTCTTGCCGTAGCGCCTCGTTGACCGCCCGCTGTGCAAGAAGCGCCTGGCGGGTCACAGATGGTTGACCGCTCACGAGCTGAATATGATATTCACTCCTCTCAGGGTGTTCTGCCATCCCCGACCGCTTCATCTCTATAGCTAGCCTCCTGGCTTCCTGCTGTACTTGCATCAGGGTATCAGGTCGTTTACCTGTATCCGAAGCGGTCTCTATGACGGAGATCTTTCCATACCTGTCAGCAAATACCTGCTGTATCATGTCGCTGGCCCATAGCCTCAGTCGGCTTTTTGGATTCATAATGAAGAATATGGGCATGGCAGACATCAGGGGATTTATCGAAAGAATTTTTAAGCGCGATCGAAAGGTCAAGGAATGGGTTGCCAGATGGTTCCTTGCCTTTGCGTCTTACCTGGTCAGCGAAATCCGCCTTCACCCAGGTGATTTTACCCCCCCACCATTTTCGGGAGATTTCTCAGATAGTTAAGCGTCACCGGGTGCTCATGGCCTGTGTCGGCGAAAACCGCCTGGAATCCATCCCGACCGAACTCCCGGCTCGCCCAGCAGTAAACCGCCGTCGAATCTTTGCCCCCAGACACTGAAACAACCCGGAGTGTCTCCATACCCTTCAAGAAAATAATTGAGGCAGGCCCGAAAGGGCCTGCCCTCTGGCTCCTGCAAAAAAACGCTTTCCGCGCTTATATGCTACCGATTCTTCGCAGTCTGTCAACTCTCCAGGAACACTCAGGAGCTTGAGCGTCAGGACGTTTAGGTATCTAGACGTCCAGGCGCTCAGATGCCGGACACCTGCCCCAGACGGTCAGCAGCGTCCAGATGGCACAGAATTCCTCCTGCTGCATCTCAGCTACAGCCAACTGGTAGAGTTGCTCCACTTCCTCTTTACCCACCACACCCATCCTTATAAGGAAAGGTTTGATCTGGTTCAGGCCGACCAGGTAGTCTTTGAAGACGGGGTAGTACGCTTCTGTTCCCATCGACCACTCAATGGCGCTCGCGCGAAGGCGCACATCCATAAAGCCGGCCTGGCGCACCAGACGCGGCAGCACTGGGGTAATGCCAATGTGGCGGCCATCGGGCGAGAAACTTTGGCCAGCGCGTTTGAGCGCCTGAGAACCAAGCTCCATCAGCCGTTCAAATGCCGGGCTGGTACTAAGTGGTGGTTCTGTCTCTGTCAGCCGGATGACACCGCCAGGTTTGAGAAGACGCCGGCATTCGGCCAGTAGTTTTGGCCAGGCACCGGGTAGCATGAAAGCGCACATCAGCCGCCCATTGATCAGGTCGAAGGAGGCATCAGGAAAGTCAAGGGGCTGCATGACGTTCATTACCTGGAAATGGGCGTTCTCCAGGCCGCGCGACCACGCCTGAGTGCGGGCATGGTCAATAACCTGCGGGCTGATATCAACACCAATAATCTCAGATTTGGGGTAGGCAAAAGCCATCTCCAGCACCCAGCCGCCAGGGCCGCAGGCCAGATCAAGCACCCGGCTCCGCTCTGGCAGCTCCACCTCCTTTTCAGGGAGCACCCCCCCCATGCTGTCGGTGAGCAGCCGGTCCTGTTGCATCAGGCGGGCCAGTTCTGCTACATCCTCGGCGTTGAACACATAGGTGTTCTGTCCATCTCCTGGATCTGGCATCGTATACTCCTTTTCTAAAGTTGAAGATAGGGAAACAGCCTTGTGCAGTTCTTCATTGCCCTCCACCTGCAGAACGATGACAAACGGCCCCGTGCCAAAGATCAATCGCTATACGGCTTCCCATACGGCTCCGGCCTCAAGAGGAGGCAGAATCGTCCCCGGCCCCGGATCGCCGCCACCTGACAGCCAGAGCCAGGGAAGCCGGTAGCGCTGGCAATAAGCCAGCAGCTCTCGTCGAAGCGTTGCCAGTGTTGCGCTATCGACGCAGAGCCAGAAGAGCACCGGTGTATCCTGGCGCGGCTGCGCAGCCAGGATCTCTAACGCTTCCAGTAGTTCACGCGGCAACATAGATTCACTCACCATATGATACGCTCTTCGCCATCAGGCAGCAACGGCAACTGGCCTGCCTGCTCTGCCTGCAACACCTGCCTGATGATGGACGAGTGGTCCAGAAAAAGCGGCGGAAGGCGATCCAGGTCGACCATTTCCAGGGCCACCACACTGCTGCCTGGACGGGCTGCCTTCTGCAGCCTATCCAGGTCGGCCTCGATCACATAAACAAGCGAAAGCATTTGGGCTTTCCCTGCTCCATCGTCTCCTTGCAGGAAACGCGGATCGCGATCCGGGGCATGCAATCCAAAGAGGCCCGCCAGCTTCCAACTTTTAATACCTGCATCCATCATGTCGATGATTCCCAGCTCCTCGCAAAAGGCGCGGCGGAACCCCATTGCCCCAGTTTCATTCCATTGAAGTTTCTCTCCCACAAGCGCGAGCACTTTCTCATTTTCGCGCCGGATGAGCGCAATACGGCTTCGCCCCTCATCCACCAGCATCAGGTCAACAGCTACTGCCCAGCGGGCATCATGCTTTCGTATCGGCATACCGTTCCTCTCTTTCCAGTGCAGCTCTTCCTCCCCCGGTTTGCTGCCGTTCCAGCAAGCGGGCCAGTTGCTCTCGCGCAGCCGCCGGACACCGATCCCAGGGGACACGCGCTAGCAGTTCCTGAGAGGAGCATCCCATAGCCCTGAGCGCCAACCGGGCGCGGCTTAATCTCTGGTAGACGCGGCTTCGGCTTCTTCCCAGGGCCTGGGCAATCCTGCTGGCCTCCCAGCCCTGTGATTTGAGTAGCAGCACCAGCCAGTCCGTTTCCTTGAGCCAGTCTAGCCGCCAGGGGACGTCTGTCGTTTCCATGATTCTGGACTTCTCCTCTCTTATGGTTTCTGCGCCCAAACAGCCACTCCGCCGCAGCCAGTGCCGTAGTGTTCCCATTCGGCGGGCAGCGCCGCCAATGTTTCCTGGACTTTCTCCAAGGGAACCTGGTTAACGCTGGCCAGAGCAGGGGCCACGCTCTGTAGGGAGGCAAGCAGATCTTTGCGAAAGAAAAGAATGCTCTGGGAACGGCAGGCCATTGAGCAAATCAGCCTCGATGGCCTGGCACGTTGCCGGGAGTGGCCGCAGGAGCGAGAGATCTTTGTCAAGGGCGATGAGCCGGGCCTGGCGCCAGCGGCGGGCGGCCTCGCGCAGCCAGATGCCGGTACCGCTGCCGACGTCGAGGATGGCCTGCGGGTGCTGCACGGGGGCGAGGAAGTGGGTGCCGAGCAGTTGGCGCAGGGCGAAGTGTTGCAGGTCGAGGCGGTTCTGCTCATCCCGCGTACGCGGCAGGACATAGGTTTCCTCAACGCCTGGAGCAGTAGTGCCGGATACGCGGGACGAGCCGCCAAATAAGCGGCCAAGCCAGTTTATCATGGCTGCTTCACCTCCCTGCCACAGCGGACAGGCGGAGGGCTAGGCGTGCGTGTTGCAGGCTGCCGGGAAGCAGTATGGTTATTGTGCTGCTGAATCTGCCCATCAACCGGGTTCACCTGCAACCCGCGCTCGCCTGCTTTCAGTGGTAACGGCTGCAGTGATGTGGCCATAAGCGCCTTCCTTTCTTTCAGGTCGTTGATCTCCAGCAATGAAGAATGGTGCCAGCACGAGCTGCCATGCTTGTGCCGCAGGAAGCAGATCAAGATGGGCCAGAGCAGTTTCGATGCTGTTCCACGCCTCCCGCACCACTTCCTCGGCTTGCGCCAGCGCTGGAGCTATGTTCAATTTGCTTCAGTCTGTTGAGGGCCTCCCGGAGGAAGGCTCTGGCAGCATACTCGTCCTGATAGCATGTGCTAAGAGTACCGACCAGAGCCTCTTGTATGCTGGTCTGCGAGCCAGAGCGGCTGAACTCTGATGGTGATGACATCGCCATATCTCTCCATGTAATAGAGTCACTCAGAGTATCTGCTAACCCGACGTATGTTTTCTCGAAGATTTCTGAAAGGTTTCTCGAAGTAAATGGATAAAGCGGCGGAAGGCGCTCCAGGTAACAGCGCCCTGTGGCAGTGAGGAGAAGTATGCAGAGGCTGATTGAGTGTGCTGGTGGGAAATTGTTCAGCGTAGGCCAGAGCAGGTAGAGGGCCGGCTCTTGTGGTCTACAACGGGGGGCGCGGCATGACACAGCATATCACTCATGCCGCGCTGCCCTTGCTACGGGTCTGACTTGAGTGCACATGCCTGGCCATGCCGCGCCTTGCGCTTCCTCAGACGGTCCTGGCTGTAAAGAGGTCCTCCATCTCCTTGATCGGTCGCTCGGCAGACCAGGGATGTCCGGTTCGCACCTGCTGGTAGATCGCTCTGGCCTCCCTGCGCAGGCTGACGCTCCCCAGGCGGTTGGCGAGGTGTATACTCTCCCCCAGAGATGCGCTGAAAGCATCCAGATCCTGCTGTATGAGGGCTGTTCTGGCCATATCCAGCTCAATCTCAGCCAGCAGGCGAGGCGGAGTGGCGGCTTTCACGCGGGATGATTGCTCGAAGGCTTTCCGGGCCTGGGGGATATGGGGACGACCCCGCTCAGCAAGATGAAGGTGAACACGCCCCGTCCACATGATCACATTGTCCTCCTCAAAGCGGAAGTCCGGCAAGCGCTCGCCATCTGCCCTTCTGGAGAAGAGATTCTGCGCCTGCCCGACCAGTCGCAGGGCTGTTTGTGGCTGGCCGAGGCGGGCCTCCAGTGCCGCCTGGAGAAAAAGTGTGCCACTTTGCAGCAGCGGCGGGCACTGATCGAGGATCACGAGCGCGGGTTGCAGATGAGTTCGCATCTGCTCAATCTGGCCGCTGTAGTAATAGGCCAGGGCCAGATCGCGCACCGCCATTACCCGCACGCTTGGGTCATCGCTGAGAGCAGCCAACCGCACGGCTTCCAGGCTCAAGCGGTGTTTGGCCTGCGGATCACCCCGGTGAGTCTCTATACAACCTGCCATGCGTTTCCCCTCAGCAGCAAGGCGGGCAGCGGCTGGCCGATATGAAGAACTGCCCGTATATGCCAGTTGCTCCAGCACTGGCAGGTAGCAAGAGAGGGCCGCATGAGCTTTGTCCAGACCATCGCTATTCATGAGATGGTTGCAGGCTGCATTAGCCGCCGCGCATAGCGGCAGAAACTCTTCCGCCGGTGGAAGTGCGCGGCTGGTCAGCGCCGCCAAAGGCAGGGCAGCGATCGCTGCCAGCGCCTGCCGCCGAGACAGGTGATGTTCATTGTTGGATAAAGGCATCTCTAATTCCTCCTGCAGCCGCCGCCGTACACCGGTCCAGCTTTCCTCGTCGCCCGCACGCTGTACAACTAACGCCAGGCAGACGTGGCTGCCAACGGTAGGCTGTTCAGCGACCGCCACCGCTGTGGGATTCGCCAGCGACCGCGAGATCGGTACCGCAAGTGTATATTGACATCGTAGCATATGGTCAGGCCGTTCCACCAGTCCGAGCTGTTTCCAGGGGACGACCTTGATCCCTTCTTCCTCTGCCCTCCGCGCTATCTCCTGATAACATTTCCTCGCTTCCCGCTCGCCACCCTCCTCCATCAACAGTCTGAGCCACTCCCGCAGACTGTCTTCATCCCCAGGGTCCCCCTCCACCAGCATCCGGTACTGTTCCCTTGCCTGCCACCACTTCCCCTGCTGCATGTAAGCCTGTGCGAGCCAGCGCCCACTTTGCCGTTTCATGCGCTCCACCTCTGCACGGAGCGCATGCACCCATGTGCCATCCTCCTCTTCCAGTAGCTCGCCCCTTCCCAGAATCTCTTGTGCCTCCTCCAGCAGTGGCACCGCCTCCTCTACGATAAGCGGTCCTCTTCTCCCCACCTGGCGCATGATATCCCGCACAGCATCCAGGTCGGTCCAAATCCGCTCCTGTCCTGCCAGGGCGTATCCGCCGTCCACAGATTTGATCAAGTCTTTCCCGATGACACTGCGGAGCCGGTTCATCGCAGTATAGATGCGCTCATTACTGCTTTCTCCCCAGAGATCATCCTCCAAAATGCTGCGGGTCAAACGCCTGCCACGCGCGACCAGGAGCCGTGCAAAGACTTTGCGTGCTGTGCGATCGTAGTGCCACTCCTTGCGGCCCACCTCTCGCCAGTCAATCCCCTCGCGTTTCCAGATCTGGAATGCTCCAAAGAGCCAGACCTGTATCCGCAGTTGCGCTGAAGAAAGCCGATCCAGTTCCATCATTTCCTCCCTTTGCCGAAGGGCACCATTAGTTCTCTTGGGGACTAACGATCTCAAGAAATATGCCTCTTCATCATTATATCCAAGCTGATGATTTTCCTCAAGAAACAGGCGGCAGAGGTCCCCGGCTATATGGTATAGTAATCAAGAGAGAACGGGTGAGACAGACTGGCGGATAAGCTCTTCGCGCTGGGCACGGCCCTCCGCCTCGATCTCTTCCAGGCGCTTTCGCCCATCCTCCCGAATTTGCTTAATCCGCGCCGCTGATTCCACCTCTGCCCGCTTCTTTGCCTCCTCCACTTCCTTGAGCTGTTTACGCAGTGCACGCAACTCGGGGTCCTCTCTCCGAAAAAGCCATATGATTTTGCTCCTCATGGTGTTTGCTTCACAGGGGTACGCCAGTGGACAAGTCTGCTGTTCCGCTGCTCTCACGGCCCGGACGGCCACGGTCGCTGGCCTCCGGCTGGTGACACCGTTCCCTGCCTTCTGAGCCGGGTGGCCTCGCTGCCCGGGCCACGATGATTCCGGTTCAGTGGTACTCTGGTGCCTCCTCCAATTGTGAGCTGCTCCTCCAGAAAGGGTGGAGAGCGATTCTCAGGCGTTCCAGCACTGGACTGAACAGCTCGAGTCTTTCGGAGTGTTCACCCTGGTCACACGGGCTAACGAGAGTTTGAACGGGCTGTGGAAGCAGAGCTATCGCAGGAGGGACGTGCTCAAGCCAGGCAGTTTTCAAGCAAGGTGGCTCGGGGGAGGTCCCTTGCCACCCACTGTCCGTGCCCTGAGCAAGTGCAGAAGGTGTCCAAGAGGATTCTGCGTTATCTTGAGACAGAGAGCGCGTACCGGTCGTGAGGCCGGGTGTTCCCCTGTCCTTCCGCCTTGTCATCACGTCGTGCTGATGCGAGAAGAGCGCGTCCTGGCGGGTTTTCAACGCCTGCTGGTTGGACGCTGGATGGTTCACCCTGGTGAAGAACGAGAGTCGTTGCGAGGACCAGACAAGTGCTGCACGCTTCAGTTGAGCAATCGCCGGGAGGCAGATGCCACGCCTGAAATGGTGCCTCCCGACTGGCCACAAGGTTGCGTCTGTGGGCAGTCCTCTCCTCTCCTGGACTCCCTGGATGCTCCGACCAGCGGCAGCCCTCAGTCTGGAGGGGCCACCACTTCCATCAGCACCCCTTCGCTGCTCCCCAGCTCGTTGGCGTCTGGGGGCCTGCTTTGAGAATCGCCTCCACGTGGTTTGCTGCGAGGGCACGATGAGAGAGCAGGCGCAGGGCGCGCCACCTGTCAGCTTTTCTCCTGCGAGTTGCTCCGAAGAAGGATATCATCGCGCGCATGGCAGCACGTGTGCCGTGCTGATGGGTGAGCAGCGGAGGCACAGCCAGGCTGGCTGCTGATCGCTGTGTCTTCATACTCCTGGCCTCTTGTGCTGCACCTGCTTGCCGACGTCCGCTCTCGACCCCACCTGGTGCATCTCCAGGACCCCGTGCTGTGGCCTCGGCCCGGTCCTTCCCGCCTGGCTCCCAGACGCTTCCTGCCTGGCTCCCAGGAGATTCCCAGGGCGCTCCCGTTGTCCTGGGGGTCCAGTGCGCTAGACTGTCCCATGAGTGCGGCTGGCCCTCCGATGCCCAACCTCACCGATGAGATGGAGGAAGGGAAGGCTGCTCTTGGAGAGGAGGAAGCCACCCGCGACAAGGAGTCTTGCGCTGGCCCTTCTGACGGGCAGGCTGAGAAGCTGCTCCTCCGCTGTCAAGCCAGCAAGAAAGGAGAACTATCTGATGACAGGCGAACCACCTGGCGCTTCTGCAGGGCAGTCCTCTGGCCCGTTGCACCAGGCCGATCAACATGGGGAGCGACCCCTGTCGCCGACCCCCACTGCGAGCCCACGGCCTGTCGACGCCAGTGATAGGCGTGACCCGGCTGCTATGAGCGATCCTGTGGACCCGTTCACCTCCTTCGTCCTCCAGGAGGGGGCTGCTCCCGATCTGGAGACAGAGGTGGACCATGAAAGCTGGAGCGATGCCTTTCCGCTCCCGTTTCAACTCTCTGAGCCGCTCCCTGCTCTGGCCTCCGAGCAGACGGCCCCGGCGGGGGCGCCAGGAGCAGGGAGAGCGCCGTCTTCATCCCGTCCAGGAAGCCCGTCTCCAGGAGGTACGCGCTGGCGGATGTGGCTCAAGCCTGGTCTGATCAGCGTTGTCGTCGTCCTGACAGTGGGGTTTCTAGGGTTCACTCTGCTTGCTCCCGCTGCCTCGCCCCATCCACCGGCGACGCACGCAACGACGGTTGCGCAGCAGCGCTCTACTCCTGGAGGAGCCACACCCGGGACCCGTCGTGGCTCGTCGCCGGTGGCTACGGCTCCTCCGTCCCGGCTCCCTCCTCAGGCGCTCTCGCCGACGGCGACTGGCGCCAGCGACCCGGGCAACTGGATACCGGTTTCCCTCCCCACTGGGTGGACCAGTGCGGGGCTGACGCTGGGGGATGCGCTGTTTGCTGAACGGACGGCTGTCACGTTTACGGATCGCGAGATGAGCCTGGATTATCGCTCTGTCGGGACTCGCGCCCAACATGGAGGAACGCTGACAGCAGCAGTGTTCCTGCTCACTCCGGCGGCTCGTGAGCGGTTTCGGCAGCAAGATGTCCGGGTGACGACGAACCAGCTCTACGATCTTGTGGTAGGAGAACGCCTGATTCAGGCGGTCATCGATCCACAGCCTCGCCTGATGGCCTTTGCCGTTCGCGGGCAGCAGCAGTTTGCGTGGGTAGAGGTCACGTTTACGCTGTGGCAGTCTCTGACTGATCCCCAGACAGGCCAGTCCCAGCAGGGGCTGATGAAGGACCCGACTAGCCAACAACCGCGTGTCCATCGGATGGGCGTCCTGCTCGTGCGTGTGCCGCCTGCCAGCCAGGGAGCCAATGCGCCGATGGGGGGCACAGGCTGGCTGGTCTCCAATTATGGGCTGGACACCCCTGGCAAGGCCCTCCCTCCCCTCTTGCAACCGGCATGAAGTGGCGCCTCTCCGCTTAGCGCGGGATAGCTGCCTGACATGCCTGTCGGAATCATTCAGGCTGCCAGGCAATCCCGTGCCTGCATCGGTTTAGGATGGGCTGCCTGCCGACCGACCCGTTGAGCGAGCTGGCAGCCATAGAGGGAAGAGGTCACTTGTCGCAAGTGCCTGCTCCCTTCCCGGTAAGGAGAGAGAGAGCAGAGCAGGGCAATCGATGGTCTTTATCCGATCGATTGCTGTCTGAACGCTGCTGGCAGTGCTGCTTGCCCGGTATGTGCTACAAAGACACTCCATTCTTCTGTAATTTGTTATCATGTCATTGAATAGAGTATTCCTTGACACAACTGGGAAGCCTGTGCTACACTAAGAAGGTCGCTTGTCGTGATACAACTACAATAGGTGCCAACATTATCTTATCCTCCTTGCTGCGATTGGGGAAGGGAAGGGGAGAGAGGGGCCAGTCGTGTACCTCCCTGGAGTGTTCCCATCCGCTTGCAACAAGATCCGTCTTCCTCGGAAGAGCGCGTGCTGCCACGCAGGCCGCCTCAAGCGAAGGGCAGGATGCGAAGCGGAGCGGCTTTGATGTCGCGGCCTGGAGAGCGCAAAGCAGCGGTTTCCTCCTGTCGCTCTCCTTGCCCTGTGTGTGTGAATCATTCGTAGGCTGTTCATCTGGAACATCCAGGAGTCTCTCTGTGAAAACGCTTGCCCGTACCACGCTCCATGCGTGCCTTCGTCGGCTTGATGATCCTGTGGTCGTCGCCGATCCCTTCCCGTGGTATGCCTTCCTTCGGCGCTGCGGGCCGCTCGTTTTTGAGCCAGACGGGCACCGCTGGGTCTGTACCGGTTATCAGGAGGCCAGAGCGATTCTGGGCGACCAGAGAGGGCGTTTTGGAGCGCTGCCGGTTCGCTGGCAAGCGAGTGCCAGGGAGTGCGCGCCGGTGCAACTGCCTCCCCTGCACCAGGTGCTCAGGCTCGCTGCGCCGTTCCTGGAAGGCCCGCTTCATCGCCAGGTCCGCAGAGCGCTGCAGCCGCATTGCAGCCCCCAGATGGTCGAGCAGAGGACGGCTGCACTGCAACAGCTGATCGATGAGCAGGTGGCTGTCTTGGCGCCTGCCCCCCATGAGGCCGGCATCGATCTGCTCGCGGATTTTGCTGAGCCGCTCGCACGCGCGGCTCAGGCCCGCTTCCTGACCCTGCCCTCCGACTCGCTGGCATCCCTCTCCCGCTGGGGTGACGCTGTTCAAGCGGCTCTCGCTGGGTGGGCTGGCTACTCAACGGCTCAGGTGGAGCAACTGTCTGAATGGTTGACCGAGGCCCTGGAGTATTTCGCTCGTCTGGTCAAGGCCCGCCGGCTCCATCCTCAGCGCGACCTGGTCAGCCACCTGCTGCAGGTCCTGGGAGCGAATCGAGGCGTCCCACGCTCAGCAGAGCAAGAAGCCGGCTCTGGTGCGATCGTGGTCGCCACGCTGCTGGCCATGCTGGCCGCAGGTTCTCACGGGGTGGCTCACCTGATCGCCATGACGCTGCTGTGGCTCTGGCGAGAGCCAGCTCTGCGCGAGCAGCTTGAGCACGAGCCGGCGCTCTGGCCTGCGTTCCTCAAAGAGGTCGCGCGGCTTGACGGTCCACAACACGTCCTCGCTCGTCAGGCGCTGCAGGATGTCGTCCTGAGCAACAAACGCATCCGGCGAGGGCAGACTGTGCTGATCGTGCTGGCAGCAGCCGATCGTGATCGGTTGGTGTACGCCCCAGAGCCAGATGCCTGCAGGCTTGATCGCGACCAGAGCCATCCGCCGCTCGCTTTTGGTTGGGGACCACATGCCTGGGAGAGGACCACACGCTGCATCTGGTGCAGATGGCCGCCTCGTCATTCCTCCGGCAGTTCCCGGCAGCTCAGCTGGCCGTCTCAGAGCCAGCGCTGTGCTGGAAGAACCTGGGGGCCTCCGCCTGCTGCAGCAGGTGCCAGTCGCTCTCAGGGCTCCTGCGCCAGGTCATGTCCCCATTCAGACCAGCCCGGTGAGCAGAGAAAGGAAAGAGGGTTCTGCGAAAACGCAGCTCTGCCGGAAGCCCTATACCCTTGATCTGACACCAGATGGTTCGACGGCGGTCCTGTCGCTGGATCTGGCGCACCTGGAACACCACACGGTGCACATTGAGGTGCAGCCAGAGCAGGTCGTGGTCACCACCGGGGAAGCCGGCTACCAGGAACGCGCCATCGTGGCCCGGTCCCGAGCTGGCCAGGAGGGGTCTGCCTCACCGGTAGAGCAGCAGGTCCACCATGATGGCGTCGAGCAAGGCATCCCTCTTGAGAACGGTCAGCAGGAGAGACAGCGCTGGAGCCAGGGCGTCGGGCGCGCGTCCAGCGAGCTGGAAGCGCACCTCTGCCACCTGTTCAGCCAGATTCTCGATCGGGATCCAGGCCAGGTCGATCGAGACACCGATTTCTTTGAGGCCGGTGGCGACTCTCTCGATGTTGCCACCCTCCTGACCAGCATCCATGAGCAGTTCCAGATCGATCTTGATCCGTTCGTCGTCTTCGACCATCCAATCCTGGGGGAGCTGCTGACTATCATGGAGACGCTGGTCGTGGCCCCGCAGAGAGATGAGTCTGACATCTGCAGCCAGGCTGAGGAGGCCCCGCGATGATCTCGCTAGACCCTGCACAGTGGGTGCGCCGTCCACGGCGCCTTGACCAGCCCGCACTACGGTTGTTCTGCCTTCCCTATGCCGGTGGTGATCATACCCTGTTTCATCGCTGGCCTGATCTCTTGCCAGAGGCAGTGCGTGATCACCTGGAAATTTGTCCGATCCAGCTCCCCGGTCGTGCGCATCGGGTTCGAGAATACCCCCTATTCACCTCTATGCCCATGCTCATTAACACACTTGTCCCGCCGACTCTGGCTGCTTCTCCGCTCGCTCCCTGGCTGGATCGACCATTTGCGTTCTTTGGGGCAGGTCTCGGAGGGCTGATTGCCTTTGAACTGGCGCGGGCGCTCTCTACGCGGCATCAGTTGTCACCAGTGGCACTTTGCGTTGCGGCCTGTCGCGCACCGCATCTTCCAGGCCCCCATCCACTTGAGGGGATGGAGCACTTCTCCGATGAAGAGGTCATCGAGCACGTGCGCGCTCTGGGTGGAACTCCTGAATATGTTCTGGCCGATGTGCGGCTCCTGCCGGTGATCCTCCCCAAGCTGCGGGCCGACGCGCTGCTGGAAGCAACCTATGCCTATGTCCCGGACATTGGACTCGATTGCCCAATCACGGTCTCTGGTGGGGAACAGGATGGGTTCGTAGGCATCCCCGAACTGCTAGCCTGGCAGGCGCATACGCACAGCACGTTTCGGCTCCAGCAATTTCCCGGGGATCATTTCTTTGTACGTGATGCGCCCGCGAGAGATCGCACTCTCCTATTGGAGCAGATTGGCAGGACGTGTTGCAAGACGTGCGGACAGATATCTGCCGACGCAAGCTCTGCTCCCGTGCAGCGATGAGTGCATTGTTCGATCTGCCTGATGACTTTCCTGAGAGGTATGCAGGAGAAGAAAGAGAGCAGTACGTATGCAGATAGATGATGTGCACGCGCTGTTGACAGAGTGCGCGCAGCAAGACCTGACACACCTGGCGACCATGGTTGCTCCAGGAGCATTGACTCTGCTCCAGGTTGAACCGGAAGATTCCTTCGAGATCGTCCGAGCGGGAATCGCCCAGCAATCACAGCCGATCATCCTGGCGCTCCCCGAGCATGGTCCCGCCCTGAGTTGTGATGAGCATTTCGCGCGTCTTGCTGAGGTCCCTGCACCGCCCATTGTCGGGATCGTTGTCCCGGACAGCCGCTTGGAGGCGCTGGCTCCCCTTGCTCATCAGTATGGAATGCACCTCTTCCCTTCGCTGGAACTGGTACTGACGACTGACGCCGCGCTGCGGTCGAGGGCTGTTTTACCAGGTGGAGCATCGCAAAGCCAAAGCACGCCTGGCGTCAGGTTGACTGGGGCCTCGTCTCCTGTCGCCTTAGACCCAGATGCAGGAACTGAAACAAGCCCTTCCGGGCAATCCCCGTCTTTTCAGAATCAGAAACCGATGTCTGGGTACATGCTGGGTGCTCTCGAGCCGGAGGATGCCAGCCGGTTTCCCGTGGGGGAGACCTTGCTGCCGAAGACGATCCTGTCGCCGTCTTCAGCTCCCGGGCAGACACAGAAGCGACGCCTGCCTGACCTGGTCCCTCGTACAAAACTGGCGCTGCTCGCGCTTGTTAGCATGATCACGCTGGTGCTCTTCACGTTCCTCTGCTCGGTGCTGGTCGCTTCTCCATCGGCCACGCTGGTGGAGCCTCCAACGACTACGTTCGTAGGGACTCTGGCATTTGGCAGTAGTGGTCAACTCGATCCATTGGGTACACGGGGTCTCAACGATGTAATCACCCTCACGCTCCAACAGCTTCCCGCAGTGCCGGCGGCCAAAGCCGGGTACGCCTGGCTCCTTCCTGACCGGTCAGATGATCAGACACCGCCGCTGCTGCTGGGCACCCTCTCGTCAACGAGAGGCAGAACCGTCCTGCTGACCTATCGCAGCCCTTCTCACCAGAATCTACTCGCTCAGTATAGCCGATTCCTGGTGACCGAGGAGGATGCGGCCAATCCGCCGATCACGCCCTCTCTCGACTCGACCACCTGGCGGTTGCTTGGAGCGATCCCTGACACGCCCACGCCGGGGGACGAGCAGCACTATAGTCTCCTCTCCCACCTGCGTCATCTGCTGGCCAGCGATCCTGATCTGCAACACATTGGTCTCTCCGGAGGGCTGGCCCTCTGGCTCTCTCGCAATACGGAAAAGCTTCTGGAGTGGTCAAGTGCGGCGAGGGATGACTGGGCCTCCGGGACCCATACGGGGCTGTTGCGCCGGCAAGTGATCCGCATCCTGGACTACCTTGACGGCACCGCCTATGTTGGGCGTGATACCCCCGCTGGTACCCCGATCCTGGTTGATCCGAAGGCAGGGCGTATCGGTCTCCTGCAGATGGACCCCAACCAGGCACTCCCCAGTTATCTCGCCCATATCAGCCTGCACTTGAGTGGTCTCATCAATGCTCCTGGCCATGAGGCTTCCCAGCAGCAGATTGCCACGAGCGTAGACAGGCAGTTACAGGCCATTGCTGTCCTGATGCACCACATCCGCCAGGACGCAGTCCAGCTTGTCTCCATGAGCGATACGCAATTGCGGCAGGCAAAGGCGCTCTCATTACTGGATGAGATGCTGACCAGCGCGAATACAGCCTACGTCGGGCAGCAAGATCCAACGACTGGTCTGGTGCAGGGGGGCGTGACCTGGATTCAGGGACAGCTCCAGCGGCTGGCTGTTGTTCCCATCAGGGCAGTGACTCCTCCACAGCGCTGATCAGGCCGTGAGGTGGGGAATGACTCCGATGAACAAGGCTGGCGCCCACAGGCAGGTGGCTCTCCGCTCCCTCCGAGGACGTACGTGCCTCGGAACACGCCAACGGGGGGCGCTTTGAGGCGGTAGGCAGACAGACAGATCGTACTGGCAAGGGACGAGACGAGTGCGAGCAGTCGGCAAAGGTGTGTGAGGACGGTCGGTGACTATGGGGAAGAGTGGAGCGGAGGCAGCCGCCTCCTGCTCCTGGTCTCACTGGTGACGGAGACGAACGGCTGCAGGACGGTAGGACGGATGCAGGCAATAGCGCCGGCGTGGTCCCGCCGCACGAAGCACATAGCCCTGTCGTTCCAGGGCCTCTACCAGATGACGTGCCTGGGGATACGAGCAACATATCACCTGCTGGATGGTACGAAGGTCTACATCAGTGCCTTTTGGAAGAAGGCTCAGATAGTTGAGCAGCGCACGCGAGCGTCTGCCTGGAGGCCCAGATTTCTTCCGGAGGGGGGAGGGAGGGGGACCCGACCTCCGCAGCGCAGGAGTCTCTGCGCTGGGACGTGCTGCCTGTATGGACGCCTGGTCTGGCGCTTGCCCGAGCACAAGAGGCAGCACAGCAACACTGGTGAGCAAACCACACAGCCACCAGAATCTGGGAGCGTCCCAGGAAAAGGCCAGGGTCCCCAGCGGCGGCCCGGCTGTCTGGGCAAGGTTCCAGGTGAGATCCCAGACACCCTGGTAACGACCACGCAAGTGCGCTGGCGCCAGATCGGCGACGTAGGCGGCAGAGGCGGGGTGATGGAGGATCTCGCCCACACTCCAGAGTATCACTGTACTGGCCAGGAACACCAGGTTGGAGGCAAAGGCGACCAGCCCAAATCCCAGGGCGGTAAGCAGCCATCCTATGGCAATCAGTGGCAGCAAAGGGCATTTGCTGGTGACCTGGCTGAGAGGCAGCTCGAACACGATGACTACCAGGCCATTGAGCGAAAGCAGCGCTCCATAGACGGCGTTGGACAGACCCAGACTGTGCACCTGCAGAACAAGCGTGGACTGATGCTGGAAGTACACCATGGCCACTGCCAGGGAGCCGAGCAGGAAGAGCAGAAAACGAGGATCGTGATGAAGGGCTTCCACGAATCCGGCTCTTGTGGGTGGCTGCTGCTGAGCTGCACCACTGCTCTCAGCGGGCAAAGCGACCAGGGCCAGCACGCCGAAGATGACGGAGGAGAACGCATCTGTCAGGAAGATCAAGAAGAAGAAGGCATGGCTGGCGAAGAAGCCAGCCAGGAGCGGACCGGCAGTAAAGCCGACATTGAGGGCAAACCGGTACCAGGCGAAGGCGGGCAGGCGCTGCTCCCTCGGCACCAGCTCGGTCAACAAAGCGCTGGCCGCCGGACGATAGAGGGCAGCACAGAAGCCGGCCAGGGTCGCCAGGCCCACCAGCGCCGGCATGGCACGCGCCTGTGATAAGGCCAGGGTGGCTGCGGCGGAAGAGAACATGGCGACCACGATAGTCCACCGTCTTCCCCGGTGGTCTGCCAGAGAGCCACCGAAGAGAGCTGCGGCCATGCTGCCCAGCCCATAGGCTCCTGCAGCGAAGCCTGCTTGCGCTGTGGGGTAGCCTTGAGCCGTCAGATAGACCAGGAGAAAGACCCCGACAAAGCTGCCGAACCGGTTCACGAAGATACCGCCTACCAGAATCCAGAAGGAGGGGGGGAACGGTGCCCCTGGCACCAGGATGCCTCTTCGTCGTCGTTGCATGGTGGTGATGGCTCCTTTCTCCTTTCCTGTACGGGAGGGAGATAGCCGGGCTCTCTCTTGGGAGAAGCAGAGGCGAAACTGCTGGCTGGCTCCTCATTGGGTAGCAGAAGCCACCAACTCTCCATCTGCTGCGAAGAACATTGCCCGTGCTGACGTGTCTTGCCCCCTGAATGAAGATCGCGCAGCCTGATCGAACGCTGCTTCCCAGGTGCCCTATTCGCCTGTGGACGAGGCAGGAGGGAGGCGACGGCCATTGAAAACAGGAGCGGCCCAGGCCGCGGTTGAGGCCGGTGCCGTGTGCGAATGCGCCGAGCGGGTCAGCATGGGGCTGATGGCAGAAACCCAGAACGTGACCTGATAAGCTCTTCCTGAGACCAGCGGCACAGCACTGGGAGATTCTGGCCAGGGCCATGCTGGGAGTAGAATGAAGCAGAAACGTCTGCCCTCTTCCCTTCCTGGTCCACACCGGCAGCCAGTCATCGGCCCTCACCCCAAGAGAAGCTCGCGTCAGGAGTGTCGGTTCGATAAGCCGGGGCAAGACTGGCATCTGATAGACTCCCTCTGTGGTTTGGCAGAGGAGGAGAAGGCCCTTCCCGGCCATGTTGCACATTCTGCGTGACCTGGATGCGCTCGACGGAGAAGAGCGTACACGACGGTGGTGGGAAGCGTCTGGGAAGGAAGCGGGAAGGCAGCGGGAAAAGATCGGGAGGGTGGGAGAAAGGGAGTGGATCTGCAGCGGGAGGGAACAGCTTCCTTGGGAAGGCAGCAGGCGGAGACCTTGGTCGTGGTTCCATTGCGGCAGATCTCAGAAGAGGTTCAATGACAACAAGGCCATGTCTTGTAGTGCTTGTTGCTCTGGCTGGAGGTACTGATTGGCTCTTTGTCAGGAGTGCGCTGGAGTGAGGTGTGAGTGTGGATCTTGTCATTCGCCGTGCCGAGTATGAGAGGATGTTCTCTGAGGCGGACTGGGAAGAGTCGTTCTCTTTGCTTAATCTGGTGCAGCGGGTGTAGAGACTGACTTCTGGGGGAGGCCCCTGGAGCAACGCTGGGGACGCGCACCGCTCGCAAGGCTGCAGGAAGGTCAGTCAAACGAGAGCCTCTGCTCTTGCTTTGAGGCAACGCCTAGGTTATACTCTTTTCAGAGTGTCTGCCTTGGAAAGCAGCATTCTGTCGATGTATCCCTGTCTCTTTTCATTAAGCTTGTAGATGTCATTAAGCTTGTAGATGAGTTGTGTGAACTGGCTTCTGGAGTCGAGTGGCAGCATTGATTTCTCTTTTGTTGGGTACCTGCCTTCCAAGCAGGCTGTCGCGGGTTCGAGTCCCGTCTCCCGCTCCCTCTTCCCAAGCCACGTGGGCGGCTCCCCACTACACGGGAGCCGCCCTTTGTCCTCAAGACAGCTTAAGTGACAGCTATTTGTTCTGCTCTCCTCTCAACAGCTCTTCCATTTTCCGCAGGGCCTCCCCTTGCATCCCTGGCATCACATGTCCATAGATGTCCAGGGTGACCGTCACCTGGCTGTGACCGGGGAGCCAGTCGTTTCCCGACAGTTCTGCGAGTCCAGGCGGGTGCGTGCTTCCTGAACGGTGGAAAGCAGAGAGCAGATTGGCCAGGTGCCGGCAACCGGTAGCATCACGGTACGATAGGCGTGGGCCGCTCCCTCGGTTGCCCCTGGGCCGGCTTCCTGTTTTCATCACCGTGCTCTGCTCTCTGCTTGTGCTTTTGCTACCCAGAAGGTATACTGCACGGGAGAGAACGTTTTGGGTAGCACCAAGATTGCCTGGGTAACACACCAGGCAGGAGGCGGTGAGCGGGCGATGCCGAAGGCGGCTCCGTATCGTCTGATGTGGGATCCCTTGCAGGGGTATACCGTGCATGACACGCACAGCCAACAGGTACTTGCGGTAGCTCCAGGCAGCTCCGCGTGGTTCGACTGGCTGTCACGCATTCCGTCATTCACCTTCAGCGGGCAGCATGGGCACCTCACCATCCGCCAGGAAAGCCGCTCACGTGGAACCTACTGGTATGCCTACCGCAGAGTAGGGGGGCGGATGGCCAAGCGTTACCTTGGTCGGACTGCTGAACTCACCCCTGCTCATTTAGAGCAAGTAGCCATCGAACTGGCAACAGATGCGCTCTCCTTTAGACAGGACACACCCATCCGAGGAGGAGCGCGAGCCAGGAGACTCGTTCAGCCCATACCTATAGAGTCTCTCGCTGCCTTCCCCAGCGCCACGAGCACCCGGCAAGCCGTGCCCACTCTCTCAGAGAGTCTGCGGGATGTGTGGCTTGTCACCAGGCTCCACGTTCCTGGTCTGCGTCCGCAACTTGTCCATCGTCCTCGCCTGATCAAGCAACTCCAGCAGGGGATGCAGGCCAGGCTCATTCTCCTCTCTGCCCCTACCGGCTTCGGCAAAACGACGCTGCTGGCTCAATGGCTCGCCGAGCGTCAGATACCTGCTGCCTGGGCTTCCCTGGAGCCAGCAGACAACGATCCAGTGCGTTTTCTCACCGTCCTGATCGCCACCCTCCAGCGGGTTGATGCTCAACTTGGCATGAGCGCCCTTGCGTGCTTGCAGCCGTCCCCTCCCGCGCCCTCGCCGTCGCCTGAGACAGTCGTGGCCCTGCTGGTGAATGATTTGCACCAGCACACCTCGCGGGATTTCGTCCTCGTCCTTGATGACTATCATGTCATTGAGACAAAAGTGCTTCATCAAGTGGTGACCTATCTGGTGGAACACGCTCCATTACATCTCCATGTGATCATCGCCACTCGCACTGATCCCGCACTTCCTCTCGCTCGCCTGCGGGCACGAAACCACCTCTGCGAGATGCGGGCGGCCCAGTTGCAGTTTCGGCCTGAGGAGGCAAGCACCTTTCTGCAAGAGGTCATGGGACTTGACCTCTCGGCTGAAGTCTGCACCACTCTCCAGCATCGCACGGAAGGCTGGATTGCCGGGTTGCAACTGGCGGCGCTTTCCCTGCGAGAACACGCGGACGTCCAGCAATTTCTTAGTGAATTCACGGGCAGCCACCGCTATATCGTCGATTATCTCACCGAAGAGGTACTTGCTCGCCAACCAGAGGACGTTCAGTCCTTCCTGCTGCAAACCTCACTCCTCGAACGGTTCACCAGCCCGTTGTGCAATGCTGTGACCGGGCGGAGCAACGCGGAGCAAATGCTCGGCTACCTGGAACAAGCCAACCTGTTCCTCGTCCCGTTGGATGAGCAGCGGCAGTGGTATCGCTATCATCACCTGTTTGCTGAGGTGCTGCGGGCGCGCTTACAACGGCAGATGGGGAGCGCAGAGTTGGCAGCTCTGTATAGGCGTGCGAGCGCCTGGTATGAGCAGAATGGGATGCAAGCCCTTGCCGTCGAGGCGGCGCTCTCGGCGGGCGATTTCAGACAAGCGGCGCGCTTGATCGACATTGACGCTCCCCTCGCCCGGTCCATGCTTCTGGGCTACGAGGCGCGGACCCTCATAGGCTGGTTGGAACGCTTCCCGCGCGAGGTGGTGTTTACGGATGCCCGTCTCTGCCTGCTCTCTGCCTACAGTCTGGGCATTGCAGAAACCACTGACGCCTACGAAGCTCCCTTAGCAGCGGCGGAACGCCTCTTTCAAGCGGAAGGCAATCGCACAGGCTTGGGTCAGGCTTACACGTTACGAACCCTGGCGGCAAGCTTGCGTGGGGATACGGAACAGGCAATCAGATACGGCTCGCAGGCATTCGAGTTGTTGCCGGATGATGCTTTGATCGAACGCAGCGTCGCTGCCAACGGGCTGGCGGAAGGCTACCGGCTGGTTGGGGATGTGGCAGCAGCAAGACAGATATTGATCGAGACACGCCCGCTACGCGAGCAAACTGGCAATGTTGCAAGCGTGCTGGGTGATACTCTTGCCTGTGGTGACTTGCTCGTCATGCAGGGGAGGTTACACGAGGCCGCTGCACTCTATCGTTCTGTGCTCGAAAAAGCAGGCGAGCGCCAAAGCTTTAGTGTCCGTGCTCTGCTTGGCCTGGGGAACATCGCGCGCGAGCGCAACGAACTCGACCAGGCAGAGGCAAACCTTGCTCAGGCGATCACCATTGCCGACAAGATCCAGGATCAGGTGTTGCTGGCGCACGCAGCGCTTCTCTCTGCCAGGGCTGTTCAAGCGCGCGGGGATGCCGGGCGAGCGCGAGATGCCTGGGCTTCGTCGCTGAAATTGGCTCAAGCGTGCAGCTCTATGGGCCTGCTCGAGCAGGCCCAGGCTTACCAGGCCCGCGGCTGGCTCCAACAGGGGTGCATGGAGGAGGTGAGCCGCTGGCGGCAAACTTGCCCCCTCGCTCTTGATGCTCCCCCTCATTACCAGCAAGAAGTGATCGCGCTCACCCTGGTACGCGTGTTGCTCGCTCAGGGGGAGGGGAGTGAAGCCCTTCGCTTGCTAGCTCGCTGGCACCACCATGCCAGGGCCCAGGGGCGCACTGGCAGCGAAATTGAGATGCTGGTGCTCTCAGCGCTTATCCATTCGAAGCAGGGCAAGGTTGAGCAATCCGTACAATTGCTTCAGCAGACCCTCTTGCTCGCGGCCCCTGAAGGATACGTCCGAGTTTTGGTGGATGAGGGCGAATCGATGGCCGCGCTGCTGCACATGGTCCTGTCCAGGCGGAAGGGGAAAAACGAAGCAGATTACGTCCAAAGGGTGCTTTCAGCGTTGCAAGCGGAGCAGCGAACACCGGGTTCCTTCTCCTTCAGCGCGCCGCCTCGGGAGCCGCCTCTTGAGGCGTTAACGGCCCGCGAGCAGAAAGTCCTCCGCGGGCTTTCGGCTGGTCTCTCGAATGCAGAGATTGCTGCCGAACTCGTGGTTTCCATCAACACGGTCAAGACCCAGGCGCGCAGCATCTACCGCAAACTGAACGTGAAGAATCGTCAAGAGGCGGTGGCGACTGCGCAGACCTGGAAGCTGCTCTAGCCTTCATCACACCGTGAATGCCTGCGGGGGCACCTGATGTGTCACTCAGGCAATCGTCATCTCAAAACCACCTCTTCCTGTTTCCTCTTGAATTCATCCCGGCAGGATGAAGACGGATCACCCTCCCGGCAGCTACACTTGGGATGTGGACACCGAACCGTTCCCTTGAAATGGGAGGAAGCGCATGTCGACCGAGCCAGCCAGGTATCGTATTCGCGTTCAGGGCCAGGTTGGGCCTGAATGGTCCGAATGGTTCAGTGGCCTGACTATCACTTCCGAGGAACCCAACGAGACGATACTCTTCGGGCCAGTGGTTGATCAGGCTGCTCTGTACGGCATCCCCATACCTTGGGGCTTCCGTTGCGCTCGGTCCTGCGCGAGACATCCCCCTCGTCGTCGCCGGGAAAGCCTCCCACAGGATACCCAACCCAATCATGGTAATGGTCTCATGTCATCAGCGAGGGCTGTCAAAAGGAGGGTCTCTCTATGAATACTGAGGTTTCACGTTCTGCCCCGTCAACAACGGCTTATCCTGATCGCTCAGCACTCTGCGCCCAGCTGGAGGAAACTCGCCTGGCCTTTCACGCTCTGGTAGCGTCCCTTTCGGAAGAAGTGTGGCACAGCAAACATACCGCTTCTGCCTGGACCGTCCGCGAGCTGCTCTCACACATCGTGGATGGGCTTGCCCATGCCCCAGATGCTATCGATCATGCCCGGCACGGCAAGCCGTTCCTCAATCTCCCACCATTTTTACACTGGCTGACCGCCCCAGCTAATTTCTGGCTGAGTAAGTGGCACGCGCGCGGGCAGACACGCCAGACCATTCTGGCGCGCTATGATGCCGCTCATCAGGTCCTGCTCCACAAGATTGAAGGAATCCGCGATGACGAATGGAGTCGCGGCGCGCCCTGCTATGGCGAGGGCTACAAGACCGTGCTGGACCTGTGCGTGTTGCCCATTCGCCATCTTTCGGAACACGCCGCCCAACTTCCCAGGGCGCGAGAGGCCAGGTAAGCGAAGAAGGTGTCGATGGGAGTTACATGAGGAGTAGAGAGATGATAGTTCTGGTGATGCAATGGCTGCATGTCTTGCTGGGCATTTGCTGGTTTGGGGGCGTACTTTACCTGGATTTTGTCGTTATTCCGGCAGTGATGACCCTGCCACTTGAGCAGCAGCGAGCCGTTTCCAAACCGTTGACCCTCTTCAGCAGTCGCCTGCTCTTTCCCGTGTCTATCCTGGTTATTCTTCTGGGGCTGGTGCGCGGGACGATCTTTGGTCCGGTCCAGAGTTGGGACTTCTTGATCGGAACGACCTATGGTCTCACCTTTCTCGTTGCTTTCATGGCTACGGTGGCCACCTTTTTATGGGGACACTTCGTCATTGATCCAGCCGCCCGACGCCTGGACGCCTTTCCGCTGGAAGAAGTGATGCAATCCGGTGGAGCAGGAGCACTCGCCTTTGCCGCTCAGGTGAAGCGGCTCAAGATGCTGGCGATTCTGCAAATGCTCGGCTTCTTCATCATCTTCACCTGCATGATTTTGATGCGCTTTGGCCTCTGATCACCCCTCCAGGTGATCAGAAGTGGAGGAAGGGAGAAGCATGAAGACCTTTCTGGCAATCACCAGTTACGGACTGGCCGCTGCCACGGGCGGTCAGCATGATGCCTGGTCTGTCGAGATGCTGCTCGACGAGCAGGCGGTGACCTGCCTGGCCGTCGATCCGCTGAATCCACAGGTGCTCTATGTGGGAACCAGGGGCAATGGAGTGCTGTGCTCGAACGATGGCGGCAGAACCTGGCGCCCAGCAGGATTAGCTGGATACTTCATCAAAGCCCTGGCCGCCAGCCCGACCCAGCCCGGAACGGTCTACGCCGGGACCAAACCAGCGCGCGTCTTCGTTTCGCACAATAGCGGCGCGAGTTGGACGGAGCTGGTCGCGTTTCGGCGCATTCGCTCGCGCTGGTTCTGGTTCACGCCTGCTGAAAAGCCTCACAGTGCTTACGTGCAGGCGATTGCGCTCTCGCCCACCGACCCCAAAACCATTGTGGTGGGCGTTGAGTTTGGAGCGGTGGTGCAAAGCCGCGATGGGGGGCACTCGTGGACAGGCCACCGTCGGGGTGCGCTGCGCGATTGCCATTCCCTTGCTTTCCATGTCAGCAATGGCTCCTGGGTCTACGAGGCGGGCGGTACTGGGGCGGGCGTCTCGGTCAGTCGGGATGCTGGCGTTACCTGGACGCAACCCAGGGAAGGGCTTGACCGGCACTATGGTTGGGCCGTTGCTGCCGATCCTGCCTGTCCAGAGGTCTGGTATGCCTCCCTGTCTCCCAGTCCTGGATCAGCCCACAGCGAGCACAATGCTCAAGCGGTCATTGCTCGTTCAGTTGGAGACGCGCCCTGGCAACTCCTGGCAGGGGGGTTACCGCAGCCACTCAATCATATGCCGTACGCGCTGCTCACCGATCCTGCGGCCCCGGGCCATGTCTACGCTGGTCTCGCCAATGGCGAGGTCTGGCATTCAACTCATTACGGTGAAAGCTGGCGTCGTCTGCCAGTCCAGTTTGAAAACATTCACCGGACGTTGGTGCTGCTCTCGTCAGGAAAAGCGGATCTGTCATAGCCATACCCAGCAAGGCAAGCCCCTGCTGTCGACACATCCAGACCAGACGGGTTTGCGTCTTCGGTGCTGTCTGTTCCTCTGAGCAGCAACCCAACGCGGGCGAGCAGCAGACAGCGCTGCTGGGACACCCGCGCGAGTCAGAGAGCAAAGAGAAAAAGGAGTCTTGACGATGATCACTAGAGCGTTGCGTTGGAGTGGGGTAGCCCTAGTCGCAGGAGGATTAGGCATGGGGGCGGCGATCGTACTCGTCGCGTTCGGACCCTCGGGACGGTTCCCGCCTTCCCTGGTGAGCAGCCTGCTCCTGGTGGCGTCCCTCCTGGTCCTGCTGGCCTTGCCGACTATGTACGCCCACCAATCAGAGGCGGCGGGCTGGCTTGGACTGGTGGGCTACGTGTTGCTGGAAGTCGGCATGGTACTCGTCCTTGTGTACGCTGCCGAGCCGCTCTTCACCCCAACAATTACGGGAGTAGGGGAAAGCGCTGCCGCCTTTTCCCTTGGAATTGCGCTGCTCTTGGGCTTCGTCCTGACAGCAGTAGCCACGCTCCGCGCCGGAGTCTATCCGCGCTGGTCAGCCATTCTGCTCCTGGCAACAAGTGCCGGATTCCTGTTCGATTTTTTCGTGGCCGAGGAGTTGCCACCCATCGCTGGCCTGCTCGATAGCGCCTTCTTGGGGGTGATGATGGCGTCAGCCTTTGGCGGGATAGGGGGTGCCCTCTGGAGAGGTGCCAGCCAGACCGCGGCGTCAAGGTTCTCTTCTCCACGCGATGGGCAACGAGCTGCTCACCTGTAGCGAGCAAGGATACAACCAGTTGCCCTCGCGCTCGGCCCTCTCGCGCTGGCGGAGGTGATGGAGGCACCTGTTGAAGCCCTGCGCCCGCTCTTTCTTGACGATGCGCTCAGCCGTCCGCTGGTGCCAGAGCAGCAAATGGGGGGCGTGACCGATCGAGCCGGCCATGCCTGGGTCGTGTTTGACATCGATGGGACGGGGGGCGCGAGGCCGCGCGCCAGCGCGCTTTACCCCAGACCGACGCCCTACCGCCTTTTCGTCGGTGGAATGTGGTCTGTGCCCCAGGCTAGACCGGGCGCAAACGCGGGCAAGTGGTACGGTACGAACGCGGACCGTTATCAGCAGACGCACAACTTCCAGCGGCTCGACAGTATTGGGAACAAGGGCGAGGAAAGACGTTTGGCCAGAGCCCGGGCATACTCAATGGCTGAGCGAGCCTCATGATAGGCTTCCAGATACAGGCTTGCCAGGCTCATCCTCCCCCAACAGATGGCAATGAGCAGGGGATCATTTCCCTCTTCAGCGGCTGTAAGAGCGGCGTGATGCGTCGCACGACCTTGCGCGTAGCGCCCGAGATCCAGCCAAATTTCTCCCAACAGCTGCAGCGTTTGGCTCAGCAAACAGCAGACTTGCTGCCGTTCAGGAGGGAGCAGCGAAGCACCGAGCATGGCCGTGAGCAGGCGAGCACCTCGACAAGCCGGACGAAGGAGATCGGAGGCGGAAAGGATGCCCCCATGTTGATGACACCAGAGGTGCTCTACTCGACCCTCCCAGCACTGGAGCATGTTCTGATCAGCCGGCGTGATCTTCAAGAGCAATGGGATCAATTGATCAAGGCTGTTGTCAAGGACTTGTTTCAGAACGTGTTGGACTCGTATCCCTGGCTGTCTTCCTTTTTGGAGTCCCCTGGGCCATGCTGGCAGATGGAGACGTTTCTGGAACAAGAGGGAAAGGGAGATGCTGGTGAATCGTGTCTTGCAAGCCGCGGGGAAGGAAGAGCTTCATCCGACGAGCGATCCAGGTCAGTCCGCGGAGGCATTCAAGCGCTGGAGCGATCAGCTCGCAGCTCATGGAAGCTTCACCTTCGCCCGGCAAGCCACGAATGGTTTCGAGGAGGCGCTACAGGCTGAGCTGCCTTCTGCCGACCAGGCAGCAGCTCGTCAAGACCCCGGAAAAGTCGCTTGAGGGCAAGACCTTGCCCGCCATTTCCCTTGTCTCTCCAGATGGCAGCAGCGGGCACAGGAGAAGGGACTCCGCTGTCCCCGGTGCGGGTAGCGGGGATCAGGAGCATGCTGACAGCAACGCGGCCAGGAATATTCGCGCACGCTGTCCTCAGCGACGGCTGAGTGGGCTGCCGACTGCAGGCAAGCCCCTCGACGTGGCGATGCTGCCGCTCAGCCTCCTGGAGGACGGGGCGAAAGTGCAGGAAATAGTGCCCGAGCTTATGGGCGATGGAGAAGCGTCGATGGGCGAGCAGGTCGTGACACTCGACGAAGATGCAATCATAGTGGGCACTGACGTAGATGAAGCCCGCCAGCGGCTCGCGGTCCTCGTCGGCGGGTGCCTCCAGCGGCCCGCCTTGGGCGACGAGATGCTGCAGGGCCGCACTGTGCGTGAGACCAGTCAGTTCGATGCAGAAGAGGTTCGAGGAGGCGATGATCTCGCCCAGGGGCGCATCCTGGTATTCCTGGTTCTGCCTATTCCAGGACCTGCCTGACAGGCTCATCCATTGAGCCTGGGATATAGAGGACTTCTCATGAAAGTGTGGACAACAGGTAGCTAATTTGTTATCCTCTCTTAGAGGTGAAAACCCACCAAACAGATCGAGCACCGGGGGTCTCTCTGGCGCCGGACTCGGCAAGAGGAGAGAGCAGTTCTCCTCGACCAAGTGCTTGTGGGTGTGATTCTGATAAGGGAGCCTCTCCTCCGCTCGCGTGCCGGGCAGAGATCACACGAGGGTGGGAATTCGGCGGATTGTCAGACGCTGGAAGGGATAGGCCAATCCAATAAGGAACGCCGAACCGTTGCAGAGACGATCTCCGATTTTGGCTGTCGTCTGACAGCCAGAACGAAAGGCCAGGGAAGGGAGTAGGAGAAAACCATCCTACGGCTGACGCATGGGGGTGCCAGCCCGGCTGAAGGGAAAACCAGGCTATTGAGCCTGGTAGGAGACTTTTGATATGGGCGGGCTTTGGCAGAGCCCGCAGCTGGCAGCGCAGACGAAGCAACACATGGTATATTGCTGACAACGGCCACGGGCAAGGGGAAGTCCGTTCTGACAAAAGCCGGCCAGAGCTGTACCTCATACGCAAGTTAACTGGTGCCCTGTGGCGAAGGGATGCTTCCCTGGTAGCGGGATGGAACCGCTCTGAAACCCCAAGCAGGCCCAGCTCTCACCGGTCATACGGCAGGGGAGTCAGGCTGTCTTGCCTGGAGGACGCACCATCTAAGAGCAGCCTGCCTCTCTTGAGCATCCGCCTGCGACCAGAAATCAGGGGTTTATCCAGCTCTATTAAGCTTGGGTTGACTTCTTTGAAGCAATGAAAGCGAAAGCCTGGCATGAGCGCCCTGAGCAACTCAAGAGCACTCCGGGACGCGTACCCGAATCTTTGCCACGCGGAGCACGAGCTGGCAAATCGTGCCCATCTCTCACAATGATCGCCGCCTCCCAGGTGAGTCTGCTCTGTTCTCCTGGACTACATCCATCCTGTATTGATCAAATCTGCAGCGAGCGAGTGCTCCTTCTATTCCCAAGGCTCCCCCTCAGACTTTCAGGCCAAGGGATAAGATCCGGGCAGGAACCGTTTGATCCTGGTCCACTCGCCACTGCCGATTGGGATGGTGGGGTGCTTCCCCGCCCGGCCTCAGCCAGACCGGGAAGCACCCCGCGTCTGGCTGACGATCCTTCCTTCAGGAGCCTCCGACTGTTGTTCCGACAAACAACTCCCTCACCCTTACAAGCGCCCTGCCTCTGCCAGCCACTCCTCCCCTGCCCGCTTCATCACACGGTGATGAAGCGCTTTTGCCATTGGGAGCAAAAACATGATCTAAGCCGGAGTGCAAGATGACAGGTAGCAGGAATGGAGCCACAGACGGGAGCAAGTACCACGTTCCGTGCTTTCTGGGCCTCACCATTGCTATCCTCAGCGGACAGGGCTAGACAGAACACGTTCTTGCGCCAGGCTTCGCCGCTCTAGCCCTTGCAGACACAGAAGAAGGAGGAGGAAAACCATGCAGGAGAGAGACCTCCAGAAGAAGATATCTGCGCCTATGCTGCCCGCTAGAATTCTCCACCGCCAGCGTTTAGTGGCTTACCTGGAGGCAGCTACAGGGTGGACACAGAAGAAAGATGGAAGCAAAGCTCGCTATCAGCTGGTGTCGCTGTGTGCACCCGCTGGCTATGGAAAAACAACCCTCCTGGCTGATTTCGCCTGCTCCACCTCGCTACCCTGCTGCTGGTATTTTCTAGAGCAGGAGGATGGCAATTGGGCTGTTTTTCTTCGTACTCTTCTGAAGAGCCTGCAAAACCTGTTTCCATCTCTATGTGAGCTTGAGCCTCTTTTCACGAATCTGCTGTGCGACGCAGGAGCTACTTCGGCTTATATCTACCAACCAGCCCTTGATGCTCTCGGTCAGGCACTGGCTGAAGTAGCCAGGCAGGGTTTTGCTATTTTCCTGTGTAACTATGCAGAAGTCAGTGCTCATGCCCCCCTGGCCCAGCTCCTTCACTACCTGCTCAAGAGACTGCCACCATCGGCCACGCTCGTGTTAGAGAGCCGTGTCACCCTGGGCCCCTCGTTTGCACCGCTCTTTGCCCAGCAGCAAATCTGCACTATGAACAAAGCACTGTTGCGCTTCACTGCCCGGGAGATTGTCGAGCTGGCCCGTTTGCAGGGCCTAAGCGGACTGTCTGAAGAGGAAGCTGAACGGCTCGCGCACGACTTTGATGGCTGGATTACTGGCATACTGTTGGCAACCCGTTTGGGAGAGCAGGCTGTCCCTGATCCTGACGAGTTCGGAATACCTGAGCGGACGAAGCCATGGCACCAGCACGGGGCCCTCGCTGAACAGAGGCGTGCTCATCTCTTTTCGTATCTGCTAGACGAGGTTTTCTCTCATAAGCCAGAAATAAGAAATTTTATACGCCTGGCCTGTATATTGCAAGGAATGTACCCAGATCTATGTGATGCTCTGCTGGAGACGGACAAAGCCAGAGAATGGCTAGCCTATATGGAGCAGCAAGGATTATTCGTCACCTCGCATCTAGACCGCGGCCAGTTCCTCTATACCTGTCTTCCAGTGATCCGTGAACTTTTCCGTGAACAGCTGAGACTAAATGATCCAGAACGCTTCTATGCTCTCCACCGGCGTGCTGCCCAGCTGTGGCAGGACAGAGGGAACTACGAGCGGGCTATGTATCACGCCCTGGAAGCGCGGGCCTATGAGCTGGCAGGAGACATTCTGATCACTTATGCCAGGTTGCTGCTCCAGCAAGGGCAGATCGATATCATCATGCGCTGGCTTGACGCCCTTCCTGCTCGTTTGTTGGAGCAGCATCCTCAACTGCTGACGATACGAGTGCATGTCCTGCTAGAGAATGGACAGTGCCAGGAGGCACTCTCTCTTCTTGAGAGGGCTCTAGCTCTTCTATCCGAGATTGAGAGCACAAGCACTCATGCATCGCAAAAGAAAGTAGCTTTCCTGGCTGAAATCCATCTTTTGCATAGCAGTGCATTGTTTCAGCAGGGAGAGTACGCTCAGGCTTTGCAGCTCTGCCAGCAGGTATTGCTGCTCTTGCCTGAGCAAGAAGGCGAGCTACGGGCTGCAGCAGAGATGCGCCTGGGGGTCTGTGCCTGCCTCCAAGGAGATTTTGCTGCCGGCATCACTTATCTCCAGCAGGCGCTGTGTACCTTGAGCCACCAGCCATCGCTCAAACTGGCCGTCGCAGTCCATAGCGCGCTGGCCAATACCTACTATCTCGTCAACAAACTTGATCTGGCTGAGCATCATCTCCTGTGCGCGATCGGCCCTTGTGAGCAAGCCCGCAATATACGTGGCGTGATCAACAATCGTATTCTCCAGGGCCTGATCCTGGCGAGACGAGGAGCACTCGCCGAAGCGGAAGCTGTCCTGCAGCAGGCACTGGCTCTGGCACGCTCTACGCCGGGCTATCGCCGGGGGGAAGCCTATGCCCTTGGGAATCTTGGTTCGCTGGCACTTGTGCAAGGGCACAGTCGGCAGGCGCTCGCTTATTGTCAGGAGGCATTGGAGTTAGCCTGTCACTATGGCAATCGGAGCTTGTGTAACTCCATCTACTCGACCATGGCCCTGGCCTATCTTCTCCTGGGGGATCAAATCAGCGCGCGGCATTTTGTGGAAGCGATCAGGATAGGGGGAAGCAGTGGAGCACAAGGTAGCTACGAGTGGGCCTGGAGCAGGCTGACCGCGGGCCTGGTCTACCTCTATCAGGGCTGCTACGAGCAAGCCTGTACGAGCCTGACGGAAGTCGTCGCCCTTTTGCGAAAGACGGACCTGCGGCAGGAACAGTTGCTGGCTATGTTGCGCCTGGCAGCCTGTCAGCTAGCTTGTCAACGCCTCAGCGAAGCCGTAGAGCTGCTGGTGGAAGTGGGAAAGTTGCTTGAGGAGAGTAGCACTGACAAACGGCTGGTGCTGGGGGAGATGGAGCGGCTGGTGGAGCTGCGCACGCTGGTCGAGCGCGAGCCGGAGCTGGAGCACCTGCGCACACTGCTCGACATAGAAAAGGTCCCTGAACAGGATGCCCCGGCCACACAGAGGGGAGCTGGCATAACGGTCATCGAGGAGCCGAGGGCCAAGTTAAAAATCCTGGCTTTTGGTGAGCCAGTGGTGCTGGTTGAAGGTCGGCCTATCAAGAAATGGCGCCGTATGAGTGCTATGGAATTGTTCTTTTTCCTCCTGGATAGTGACCGCCCTCTGAGCAGAGAGCAAGTGATTGCGGCGCTATGGCCCGAGGACTGCGAGCAAGTAGATAAGGCCTTCCATATGTCCCTCTACTACCTGCGCAAGGCGCTGGGCAAGGCGTGTGTTGTGTTTAGCGTCGATGGCTACAGCCTCAACTTGGCGGCCTGCTATAGAGGAAGCATCTGGTATGACGTCAGAGAGTTTCAAGAGAGATGGGCAGCGGCCAGACAGGCACTGACGCGGGGGGAAGAAGAGAACGCTCAGCAGGCATTGCTCAGAATGGTCGAACTCTACCGGGGTGACTATGGAAGACCGTTCTATAGCGACTGGTGCCGTCAGCGACGCGACGAGCTGTGCACTGCCTATCTGGAGGCCCTGTGCCAGCTAGCGCAGATCGCCTGGAATCGTCAAGACATGGAGGCATGCATGTATTACTGGCGTAAGGCATTGGCAGTGGATAACTGCATGGAGGAGGCACACTACGGCATCATGCTGTGCTATATGGCACAGGGCAAACGCAGTGCCGCGCTACGCCAGTACCAACTCTGCAAAAAGATTCTGCAGCAGGAGCTGTGCGTAAAGCCTGGATCATTGTTACAAGAGCTGTACCGGAGACTCAGCAGCACCGCCGAATCTGCTCAGATGAGACAGATGGCACCAGGCAAATTAAGCGGGCTCTCTGGCTTCCTCCAGAGCCAGGCAGGGGATAACACTGACAAGGTATCCATACATAGGACGCCTGCGCAGGCGGAGAGGAAGATGGAGAGAGAATGGAGAGAGGAGGAGCAGTATGCTCCTGAAAGAGGGAAGGGACAGTGAGAAATAGGGGAGGCAACATACGCAGACTGAGATCCTGTGCTTGATAGGAGAAAGAGCATGCTGACGAGCAATGGAGACCCCGTCTGGCCTTAAGTTCTCACGGAGCTTCTGTATCTACTGCGGCCATAGCTTATGAGCTGATCCCTGGCAGTGAAGGTCTTCCAGGTCCAAGGAACAATAACAGGAAAACACCTGAATCGCTCGATGAATCTGCTATGAAAAGATTCTGCTGGTGAGAGGCAGTGTCACACTTCGCATGAAGATTAGCCTGTTCCAGGGCCATACTCAGCTCGATGCACTAATGCAGATTCTACGAGTGATGAAGCGTTTTGCAGATTTTAAGGAACAAGGAGGCCATTTGAGGAAGGCGATAGTGGCACGGAAGGTGCCAGATGAGCGGAAGACCGGTACTGCTATCCTCTCGGCTCAGCAATTGCGCTGGCGCGAGAGCGTGGCCTTCGACGCGGATCTGACCGTGGTGTTTGAACCCAGGCAGCTCTATGAGTTTAACACCCGGCTGTGAAGCGATCCGACCTGGCTGAGGGCACTACAGGAGCGACCGGATGAGCTGCTGGCCGCCTTCGGGCTGGCGAAGGCAGTGGCCTTGCTGCCCAAGGACACGGTGCTGGAGAACCGCCGGCTTACCGCTGAGGAGCTGGCCGCCATGCGCCAGATCATGGCTGCCGCCAGCCAGCAGGAGCTGTTCCTTCAAGCTCAAAAGGCACTGGGAACAGCTCTCAAGGACGACGGCTATGGTTTGCCACTCCTTGTAAGCCCAACAATTATCGCAGTCATTATGATCACCCTGCTGTGGTGAGATTCTCCCCAAAGAAAAAAAGGAGGCTGTTCAATGAACGCGACAGAAGCACGGAAAGCTCTGGATGAGCGGAAGACCGGTACTGCTATCCTCTCGGCTCAGCAATTGCGCTGGCGCGAGAGCGTCGCCTTCGACACGGATCTGGCGGTGGCGTTTGAACCCGCGCAGCTCTATGAGTTTAACGCCCGGCTGTGGAGCGATCCGACCTGGCTGAGGGCACTGCAGGAGCGACCGGATGAGCTGCTGGAAGCCTTCGGGCTGGCGAAGGCAGTGGCTTTGCTGCCCGAGGACACGGTGCTGGAGAACCGCCGGCTTACAGATGAGGAGCTGGCCGCCATGCGCCAGATCATGGGAATCGCTAACGAGCGGGGCCTGCTCTCCCAGGAGGCACTGGAGGGAATGCTTAACCAGGATGGCTATGGTCTGCCAGCAGTCGCAGTTCTGATTCTCCTCCTGGTTGTAGTTGTGTGCATTTGCGTTGCCTAAGC
The DNA here is from genome assembly GCF_001748285.1 of Thermogemmatispora onikobensis. Lineage (NCBI taxonomy): Bacteria > Bacillati > Chloroflexota > Ktedonobacteria > Thermogemmatisporales > Thermogemmatisporaceae > Thermogemmatispora > Thermogemmatispora onikobensis. The sequence goes on from NZ_BDGT01000006.1 coordinate 73,515, forward strand.
ATGCTAGCTCAGCAGCCTGACTTTCAATCGTGGAGAGGACTGACATGTTAAACGCGACAGAAGCACGGAAAGCTCTGGATGAGCGGAAGACCGGTACTGCCATCCTCTCGGCTCAGCAATTGCGCTGGCGCGAGAGCGTCGCCTTCGACACGGATCTGACCGTGACGTTTGAACCCATGCAGCTCTATGAGTTTAACACCCGGCTGTGGAGCGATCCGACCCGGCTGAGGGCACTGCAGGAGCGACCGGACGAGCTGCTGGAAGCCTTCGGGCTGGCGAAGGCAGTGGCCTTGCTGCCCGAGGACACGGTGCTGGAGAACCGCCGGCTTACTGCTGAGGAGCTGGCCGCCATGCGCCAGATCCTGCTGGCCGCCAGTGAGCGGGGCCTGCTCTCTCAGGAAGCGCTAGAGCTGGCCCTCAGTGATGAGGGCTACGGCTTGCCTGCAGTTGCCGCTCTCGCTTTGGCAGTAGCCATTGCTGTTTATCTCTGGGTGTATCTCTGGGGATAGGCTCCATTCCAACGAGCGAGGGACCGGTACAGTGCTGGTTGCCTGCCCCGGTCCCTTTTGTGAAGTGGCCTGCTGTGGCGTTGGAATCATACCCACGGCATGGACCTCGAGGAGAACCGCCGGCTTACCGCTGAGGAGCTGGCCGCCAGTGAGCGGGGCCTGCTCTCCCAGGAAGCGCTAGAGCTGGCCCTCAATGATGAGGGCTACGGTTTGCCTGCAGTTGCAGTTGTCTGCGTTGCGGTCACTGTTGTTACTTGCATGTCTCTGTTTATTTTTTTGTGGCTCACGGGAGCATAGGAGTTGGTGTTGTCCTGTGAGCTTACCTCCGGCTGGAAATCTGAAGGAGGGAAGCATGCTTCCAAGTCTTTTTTCGATATTTCTAGACTACAAGTGTAATTTCTGGTGTGGCCACTGCAGCGTAGGAAGCAGCCCTCGCACAGTCATGCCCATGCCACGAGAGCTTCTCCTCAAGATTATGACCGAGCTTCGGGAAGTGCCAACGGCCAAGGTGGTTGTTTTTACTGGCGGTGAGGCGACGTTGCGCAAGCAGCTCTTGCTCGAGGGGATCTCTCTCGCCAAAGCAGGTGGCTATGTGACGCGTGTGGTCAGCAATGGTGGATGGGCGACGACGCCAGAGCGTGCCCGCGCGATGGTTCGGGACCTCAAAAGCGCCGGTCTAGACGAGCTCAATACCAGCTATGACGATTTTCATGCTCCTTTTGCATCGATAGAATGCATTGTCAATCTGGTGCGAGCTGGTCTGGAAGAGGGGCTTCGGATTGGCCTGGGGGTGATCGTGGACAAGAACGCTACCTGGGATGCGGCAGCTGTGCGACGGGCCCTCAGCGAAGGGCTAGGGATGGAGATCGCCGAGATCGAAAAACGGGTGACAATTCTGGAGGACTATCCAACCCCTACTGGCTCAGGGGAACAGTTGGATGTGAACGGCCTGGATGCGGGAGACAAGCTCAACATGGGCTGTCCAGAAGTGCTCAAGACTGTCTCCCTGCACCCGAATGGTATGGTCAAGGCTTGCTGTGGGCATGCGATGTTCTACGCTCAGGATTTAACCTTGGGCAATCTGAACGAAGAGCGCCTGATTGATATTCTTACGCGAAGTCAGCAGAATCTCGTCTACTGGTGGCTTCATATGTTAGGTCCGAAGCGCATTCTTGATAAGCTCGGCGTAGAGGGGACCTATACCAGCATCTGTCATGCCTGCCAGGCGCTGCTTGCTGACCATCGGCAGGCAATGCTGGAGTACTTGAAAGCCCACCGTGATGAGGTACTCCTGCAGGATGTTGTGCTTGGCGATAGCCTGAAGCGCGTTTCGACGATTGTCCTCAAGCGGAAAGAAGAGATTCTTGCCCAAATGAGAAGGCTGGAGTCATGAGCACCATTGCATTAGAATCCGTCACGGCTGGCTATGGACAGTCACTCGTCCTCCACGAGATCAATCTGGCCTTCGATTCAGGTTTTCATGTGATCCTGGGAAGCAATGGAGCGGGCAAGACAACACTGTTCCGTGTCGGGGTGGGTATTCTCCCACCCCGCGCAGGCATAGTTTCTGTCCTGGGGTATGAACCGCATCGAGACAGTGAAGTCAAGCGTCTGATCGGCTACCTCCCGCATCGCCCTTCCCTCTCGGCAGCGCTCAGCGTGCGAGATAACCTGGAATTCTGGGGGCAAGTGCTCCGGCTTCCTTCCGCCCAGCGGCGGTCACGGATCGACCAGGTGGTCGCTGATTTGGAACTGAGTGATCTCCTATCCAAGCCAGCAGCTTCCTTGAGTAGAGGCCAGGCGCAGCGGGTAGCTATTGCTCGTGCTCTGCTCGGCGCTCCACAGGTGCTCTTTCTGGACGAGCCGACGACGGGTCTCGATCCATTGGCAGCACGTTCCTTGCGCGAGCTACTCAAGGGGTTGGCTCGGGCAGACAAAACGATCATTTATTCAACACATAATCTCTATGAGGCAGCTGAGCTGGCTGATGATGTGACCTTGATTGCGGCTGGTCGGGTAGTAGATCGTGGCTCCGTAGAAGCGTTGCACCAGCGTCATGCTCGTGCGCAGCGAGTCTGTCTGACAGTCGAGGGAGATCCGCGAACCATCCTGAGCGACCTGGGGTATGAAGCGGTACCAGACAGGGAGCAGTGGATTGTAGATCTTTCGGACCGGGCGGAGCGCAGTCGCATCGTGGCAGCGCTGGTGCAGGCGGGACTTCCTGTCCTTGAGGTACGGGAGCTGGGCAGTCCTCTTGAGGCAGTCTATGAAGACCTGGAGAGCGGAGGTCAACGTGTCTGAGTTAGAGCACGAGGTTTTCTCTGACGAGGATGCCGATCTTCTGGAGGCATCCAGTGGCCTGGATCGGGTGCTGCAGCTTACCGGGGCGTTATTATGGCGTGGGCGGCGCGAGCAGGGCGTGCGCTTGCTGGTGATTCCTCTCGCATTTGCTCTTTTTTTCCTCCTGCTTTGCCTGGTCACTCTGTATTTCCCCGGGCTGCTAACACCGCTTTCACGTTTCGCTATTCAGGCGCAGGCCCAGGCCTACTTTGGAGCGACGGTGCATGGCAATGCGGGCTTGGCTATGGCTTTGCTCCTCATTCAGGGGCCCTATCTCATTGCCCTGTTCGCGGCCTTCATGGGTGCGACCCTGGCTCAAAACCTCGTTGGAACTGAGGCCGCTCGTGGCGGGCTAGAGCTGCTGCTGAGTTCCGCCTATCGCGTGCAAGAAGTCTTTGTGGCCTTCCTTCTGGCTTCCTTTGTCCTGACCATCTGCCAATGGGCGATTCTTGCCCTAGGAACGCTCGGCGCAGCGGCGACTGTTCTGGCCCTACTGCGAATCGCTTTCACGCTGCAGGCCCGCTACATTGCCCTTGCCGTTGCCGTGCCATTGCCTATTGCCCTCTGGGCAAACCTGGGGGCCCTCTTTCTGGGTATGGCTTTTCCGCGGTTAACCCAGATCCGTACTGGCAGCACGACCAACTTGATGCAATTGCTCGCTGCACTGCCAGCCCTGGCGCTGCTGATCCTGATTAATATTCGCCCGGATCTCAATGCCGGATTAGTTGCAGCGATTGCCCTGGGAGTAGGTCTTGCCGGATCTCTCGTCAGCGCCGTGCTGCTGCGGGTCCGTTTTCGACCAGAGTTCGTGCTTGAGGCCTGAGTGAGAAAGGTGATGGGGCAGGAAGCGACTGCTCCCGGCTCGTGCCACAACGAGGGAGAGCATCGTGGTTCCCCCCATGCCCTCGCGCGGGGTGCCGGTGCTTCTCTGAGGAACTGCTGGAGAGGCACCTGGCTGGAACAACCGCGATGCTCTCTGGTGACAGGATTTCTTCAGCAGTGAGATGTTCCGCTGTCCTACCTGGCAAGGGCGATATGGACCCACGGACAGCGAAAACTTGCAGCTATGGTGAATTTGAGAGAGGGGAAGAAAGAAACAATGCTGTTACCGCTGTCAAGTCTGATGACCCATACGCAAAGTACGGCCCCCGTCGGCTTGCTATGGCCTCTCTTGGCTTTGGACCTCATTCTGATTGCGATCGCGCTAGTGGACCTGATCCGGCGAGATCCGCGCACCGTGCGTGGCAAGAAGATCATCTGGGCTCTGATCATCCTTTTCATCAGTACCCTCGGCCCTATCTGCTACTTTGTCCTGGGGCGTAAGGAGGTCTAAGATGGCCGCTCCTGGCGAGGCGATCATCCGGTGTGAAGGTCTGCGCAAGACCTATGGATCGGTTGAAGCTCTCAAAGGGTTAAATTTGACGGTTTATCCTCACAGCATCTTTGGCCTCCTCGGCCCCAATGGCGCAGGTAAGAGCACTGCCATCAAGCTGCTCACGCGCCAGATCAGGCCCACCAGTGGTCAGGCCTGGGTGGCTGGAGCGTCAATCACTAGCGCGAAAGCTGATGTGCGAGCTCGCATCGGCTATCTCAGTGAGCAGCCTGCTCTCTACACGTGGATGAGTGGCCAGGAATTCCTGGATTTCACTGGCGAACTGTTTGGGTTGAGTGCTAGAGACCGACGGCGCCGACGTGACGAGCTGCTTGAGCTGGTCGGCCTGACCGCTGCTGCCAGGCGCAGAATTGGCAGCTACTCCAATGGGATGCGCCAGCGTCTGGGCATCGCTCAGGCGTTAGTGAATCGTCCGGAGGTCCTTTTTCTAGATGAACCTGTGTCTGCGCTGGACCCAATTGGTCGCAAGGAAATCCTGGAGCTTTTTCAACGCCTCAAAGGCGAAGCCACTGTCTTCTTCTCCTCGCACGTGCTGGCCGACGTCGATCGCATCTGCGACGCTGTGGCAGTCCTCAATCGCGGCGAGCTGCTCGTGCAGGCTTCGATCGCTGAACTGAAGGAGCGCTACGCTCCGCCGATGATCTCGGTTGAGCTGGAATGTGCGACTGAAGATCTCCAACGTCTGCTGGCCCGGGAACCCTGGGTCCAGCACATCACTGTCAGTGGAAGCAGAGCGACTATCTTGGTGAGAGACCTGGCAACCGCTAAACGTGCTTTGCCAGCCCTACTGGTCAATGCTGGTTTGCCGCTGCTGCGCTATGAGGTGACGCAGCCCACGCTTGAAGATGTGTTCCTTCGCCTTGTGGGGAAAGTAGACAATCTGTCAGGAACTGGGGAGGGAGCATGAACCTCTATGCCTTCTGGCCCATGCTCAAGAAGGAATTTCGTGAGCAAAGCCGTACCTACCGTTTCGTGATCGCTGTCATCGTTTTTCTCTTGCTTGGGATCTCTGCCCCGATTATCACCTGGCTGACCCCTGATCTCCTGAAGAACCTGGGGAACGGCGCCACGATTATTCTGCCACCGCAGACTGCCACTGACGCGCTCAACACTTATTTGAAGAATATGGTGCAACTGCCGGCCCTGGCTCTTATCCTACTGGCTATGGGGGCCATCGCTGATGAGCGCAGTCGAGGAACGGCAGTGACTATCTTGACGAAGCCTGTTCCGCGCCCTATCTTTGTGCTGGCAAAGTTCCTGGCCTATGAGGGAACGCTCATCATCAGTTTGACGCTCGCTGCCGTTGGGGCCTACTATTATACCGGTCAGCTCTTTCGCCCGCTTCCTGTCGGCCCCTTTCTGATACTGAACATCGCTCTTCTGGCTTTCTTGACACTTACCCTGGCCCTAACGATCCTGTGCAGCGCATTAGTGCGCAACAGCATTGCCGCTGGGGGAATGGCGTTCGTTGGCTTCCTTGTCCTCGTGGTAGTGCCCAATCTCAACGCCTCGATCAGCAGGGTTTTGCCATCGGTACTCTTCCGCCCCGAGCGTGTGGCCCAGTTGGTAGCTGGCACAGCGTCGTTGGGAGAGACGCTCTGGCCGCTGCTCGTCGGTCTGGGTCTGGCCGGCCTCCTTGTGGTGCTCACATGTCTGGTGTATCACTCCCAGGAGATCTAAACGCGACCTTCCTCAAACAAGGAAGAGCCTGTTGGGGACCAGCTGGGGGTGAGCAGGTATAGACGAGTGCAGTCCCTCTCTCCGGCCCATCGGCCTCTCTTGGCCAGGAACAGCGCAGACAGCCTGTGGTCTCACTGTTTCACTGACCACAGCAGGACAGAGGAAGGCATCGCATGTGCCTGCGCACCCTTTCCCCTGATACGACCCTGCAGGAGGCGTGCGACAACACCGGGTTTGAGCTGGTAGCTGGTGGTTGCCCAGGATCTCCAACAGGTGCCTCTGCCCTCGAAGGAAGAGAGATTGCCCTCATCCACCGCTATCACCCCCCTGGGGAATTCGCCTGCGCGAGTTCCGCCTTGCCGACGAGCAACGCCGTTGCCGAAACCGTCAGCTCTTGTGTTTCCCTCATCAGGCTCGGTCGGAGTCTCGCGCGGTGAACCAGTAGGACCGTGTGCCGGAGCGTCTGGCTGGCCTCAGCGATGGGGAACGATTTCAGCTTTACGTTCCCATCAGACTGCAGTGCTCAGGAGCCAGAGCGATCAATTGCGTCTTGTGGCAACACCAGACCTAGCTCCGGATCGTACGGGGCCTCCACCATCGGGATCGATGACCCCGACCGGGCCCGGGCTCTCAGCGGCAGGTGCCGGACCTGATGACGCTGGACCAGCGCCTGATAGGTTCGATAGCTGAGTGGTACACACAGCTGGGTGGCTTCCAGCAGCTCGCCCGCTTCCAGCAAGTCCCGATAGTCCTGCTCCAACCTGCCAGGAAGGACCTCCATGCCATCAAAGAGCTGAGCAAACGCTTCTTCTCCGTGCGCATGCGCCTGAAACGGTCGCAGCTGTTTCAGCAGCCAGCTCGCCAATTCGAACTGCTCCCCGTAACTGCGTTGCCAGGGGTCTGCCAGCTCGGGGTCCTCATAGATGGCATCCAGCCAGTGCTGAAGAGCCACTTCATCGATCACCTGAGACTGATACTCTTCCAGTTTGCTCAATGTCCGGGCGACCAGACCAGGGAGATAGATCCCCTGTCCATCCTGCGGGGAGCGGAAAACATGCACGGGAACGATCCCCTTGCTGCCGGCACGGTTGACGCGCCCGAAGCGTTGGACCAGGGCCTCCAGCGGGGCGGGATCAGTGTAGATTGTATCGACATCCAGGTTGAGACTGACCTCGACCACCTGGGTGGCAACGAGTGCTAACGCCTGCCGTGCCGCTCCTGCCCCGGTGCGCTCCAGAATCTGCGCTTCCCGGACCTGGCGATCACGGGCGGTGAAGCGGCTGTGCAGCAGCAAGACCTGTTCCGCTGCCAGCACCTGGCGCAGCTGCTGGTAGAGCCGCTGGGCGCGTCCCACAGTGTTACAGCAGGCCATGACCATGTTCCCCTGCTTGACCTGAGCAGCAACCCGCTTCCAGCCCTCTTCCAACAAGTCCCCATCCAGCAGGTGGAGTTGATGGCGCCTCCAGCGCTGCAACAGCTCTGCTTCTGCCACGATTGGCTCAGGCAGCGCCAGTGCCTCAATGAGTCGTTGTCGTACCAGGGAAGGAAGCGTGGCCGACATGATCAGCATGCGAGCTCCATAGCGCTGCTGCAGATACTGCAGCAATGCCACGATCAGGGCAAGCCGCTCTGCATCGTAGGCGTGGATTTCATCGAAGATAAAGAGGGCCTGCGTATAGTCTGTCAACATTCCCTCAAAGCCCTTGATGCGATAGAGCACTTTGAGCAGCTGATAAGGGCTGAGCACTTTGAGTGGATAGGCATGCAGGCGATTCAAATTGAGAGACCAACGGGCTGCTTCGCGCGCTGTGGCCGGACCCATCTCTGTGGCCAGTAGCTGCTGATAGAGGGCCTGGAAGGCATGCCCGTGCTGGAGGCCGACCGTTCCGGCTCCAAAGTAGGACGGGTGACTGAGCCGCTGGTACATGGCATTGATGCTGGCTTGATAGGGGAGCACATAGAACAGGCGGGGCACTGGCTGTGCCCCGTCCCCCAGGGCCCAGTAAAGTGCCGCCTCCGTTTTGCCACTTCCAGTCGGCGCGATCAGCAGCGTCGATTGCCGTGCCCGCTCCGCGCAGGCTCGCTGGTAGGCATAGGGCTGTGGATCAGCTCGCCCTGGCTGACTCCACTGTCTGGCTACCAGCAGCGGACGTAGACGTCTTTCAAGGTGCTGCCAGGATTCTGGTATCCCTGCCGGAATCCGTGCCAGGTGCGCTGAGGCAGCATGATCGGCCGTCGTCAACAAGCCACGCAACAGCACCAGCAACGGTGCCAGATGGGCCCTGTGCGGACGCCGCCACTCTTCCAGGCTCTCGAGATAGAGATCCAGCCAGGTCCGAATACGCTCTGGACCAGCACGACAGACCATCTGCAGCGCCTCTTCTTTCTCTGGGAGGGCGACAGCTTCGACACCGGCGCTCTCCAATCCCAGCAGGCTGATCCAGGGAGCGGAGCAGATGCGCAGCCAGCGCCACAGTCCTTCGACAACTGGCGGCTCCAGTTGGTTGACCATTTCCGCAAGAACCTCAGTCTGCCCACAGTACGCTGTGATGATCTCCTCCGCCTCCTTATGATGGGAAACGATAGTGGCCACCAGCCACTGCTGCTCCTCGTGGGAGCATGCGTGGGCGATCCAATCCAGGAAAGCCAGAGAGAGGACCTCATGGCGATAGGGCCAGCTCTGATCTGGATGGCGCAACATCTGCTGAAACCCACGAGCAGCCTTCCCCAGATCGTGCAGGAAGCAGGCCCAGAACAGGCAATGCCAGAGGCGGGGAGCGTGCAGTAAGACAGCCAGCTGCGGCCGCAGCCGCACCAGATCGGCCAGGCGCTCCAGGACCAGCCAGGTGTGAGCAGCCAGGCTCTCACCCACTGGCGGTGATCCTCCTTCTCTCTCGTGAGGGCTTCTCTTTGCCCAGAGATCGCAATCTCCCTGATTCAGCCAGTCAGGCCAAGGGGAAGGCTGCATACGGCGTCTCTCCAAAGGTGTGAAACATCAGGCCGAGGTGCATTCCCGCGATCACAGGGGAGGTTGGATCAACCCAGAAGCGGGATGACTGCCCTGTTCGCTGCTGCCGTTGCTCCTCCTCAAACCAGAACTCTCGGCTACTGGCGCGTCCTTCCAGCACCAGATAGTGGGAGAAGGTGGGAGCACGTTTGCGCTCATAATCAAGATAGCGCGGCAGTAGTTCCACATGTCCGCGTCCCAGGAGCCGGACCATGTCGCGTGGCAGCAACGTGTGCTCAAAGTAGGCTTCCTGAGCCTGCACCAGCTCGATTTGCTCCACCGAGGTATAGGTGAACAGGTCCTGGGACCGCCCCAGCACCACCGCATAGCGAGGCCGACGGAATGCCTCCAGCCAGTCCGGGCGCGTGAGATAGAGCGTCAGTCTCGGGCGGAACAGAATTTCTCGCTTAAATGGCTGCAGCCCTCCCGATATCGCTTGTGGGAAGGAAGTTCCTTTCAGCTTGCCGCGAGCCTCCGTCAACAAAATGGTATGTTCCAGGTCAAAGAACGTGGCCTCGCTCGTAAAGCGGTAGGCAAAGGCGACACTCTCAGGCGAGATCAACTCTCCAAGTGCGCTGCAGATATGCCCATAGATCGTCGCTGGAGGAGGCATACGAAACGTCGGCTGGATGCCATGCATGAAATGCGGCAGGCGGAACGAGGTGGTGATGCCCTCCGCCTGGATCTTGAGCACACGCATAGGGATTCCTCCGTGATTACCTGCAAGAAGGCTGGGCCCCAGGCCGCTTATGACTGCTCATCTCCAGGCCTCCACCGCTCCATCGTGAGCGAGGAGTGGATGGGAGAAGTCAGAGAGAGACTGAGCCATCGCCTGGACGCCAGCTCTACTCGAACCAGAAGGAGTTTGCGGGCTGAGCCAGGTCATCTCCAAAGGCACGAAATGCCTCGCGCGGATGGCGGATCACGTGCGCAAGATCCAGGCTGGCCAGATCTTGTTCTATCTCTTCACGCTGCTCATCCAGATAGCCACGCACCCAACCGACGTAGAGCGGCGAGAGAATCTCGGCGCGCATGACCGTGAGGGTCTCCCGCAGTGCCTCCCGTTTGATCTGGGGAACGCCTCCTCTGGCTCCGATCACGTGTCCAAAGAGATGATTGCCGCCGCGTGTCACCGCCAGCAGGCAGAGGACAGGCGCCACATCGGTGTAATGAATCGCCAGTTTGGCGCCCCCTTCGAGCAGCGCCAGGGCTTCAAACAAGGCCCGGATTCGCTGGATGCGCTCCGGCAGCGGTAAACGATACGCTTTTTCTTGCTCTAGATGTTCGAGCTGCAATTCTTGTGCCTCTTTTATCCTGGGCTCGTCGAGATGGCGATAGCCAGCTTTATTGCGATAGGAAAAGGTACCGCAGGCGTGCAGGTCGAGGGAGAACAGCCCCTGGAGGGTCGTTCGATAGAGCTGATGTTCGAATGGGACGGGGTCTCCCTCATGGCGAGCCATCACCCCGAAATCTGTCGTGATCTTGACGGGAGCGATCGAAACAAGCGTGCTCACACGAAAAGGCGAGCTGCGTGTGACTGGCTCCACAGTGCTGGTGACTGACTCCTGTTCTGCTGTGCCACCGCCACCACGTGTCTCTCTGCTCCCTCTCTTCGTAGGAGCACGCATATAGCCAAACAAGTCATCATCCCACCAGCGCAAAGGATTGCTATCAGTATAGGCGATCTTCTCTTCACGAATCACCGGCGCTGCCTTCCAGCCAGGGACCCGCCGCTCTGCTGTGGTGCGTACCCAATAGCGAAAAGCTTGGGCAGACACGTAGGGGAAGGCCTTGCCGTCGGGAGTAAGAATCATCTTGACGCCAGCAGTATTGTCGACTCGCTCGCCGGGGATACTCCCAAGATTATTTAACGCCGACGCTGGTGCATCCAGCAAGAAGAGACCGGTCACAAAGGCCATGCTATTCCTCCTCCTCATCAGACAGGTCTTCAGTCCGCTTTGCCAGATTAGCTTGATCATGCTCATAAAGCCATTCGAGCATGCGCAAGAACAGGAGATCACGGGCAAACTTCCAATCGAAGCGCAGATTCTCACCATCGTCGCTCAAGAAGACGGAACAGAAGAGCTCCAGCGGAATCAATGGCGGCTCTTTCCTGGCGGCTACACGCCTGGCTGCCCGTAGCAGAATCGTGCGGAATGCCTCGCCCTGCTGCTCCTGGTAAAAGTTGCGCAGAAAGCGCTGATCATCAAAGATCTGGACATAGCGCGCAAGGGCGTCACCTAATTGTTGAATGGCAATGATACGATCTCGCTCCATCGAAAGCACCTCTTGCAGAAACAAAGCGATCAATGGCCAGCGAACAACTGGTGCGAGCGCCAGCTCACTTGCCTGAATACTCCCAGGAGAGGCCGAGTCCACTTGCTCGTGGAAAACAGCGTCGCCAGGCGGCAAGAAATATTGCTGGAGGAACTTGTTCGCTTGTTGGGGGAGACGTAAGAGATCCCTGTAGAAGGGATTGGGCACGTACGTGGTGGCATCAGTTTGCTCTGCACTCAGCTGCTCGGGTGACACATTACCTCCCCTGCCTTTCTTTCTCGCCTGACCAGCTAGTCGATGCCCGCGAGCGACGAGCCGTTGCCAGTCCCTCTGATAGCGGGGATCATGAGCAGCTTGGAGGAAACGGGTCAACTGCAATGGCAGGCGATAGATGCTCAGCATCGGCTGCCGCTCGTCAAGCGGTGAACTCTGACCACTGTTGGTCAGGTGATAGGCCGTGATAGAAAACGGCTCTCTTCTCCGGTTTGCTCTCTCTTGACGGCGGCTTAGCTCCAGGATCGTCTCGATGAGCAGCGTAGGAGCCGAAGAAGCTGCCTCCCCTAGCTTCTTACTCTGGAGCAGGCGAGCCTGACTCAGTGCAGCGATATTCTCTTCCAGCGCCAGGTTCACGGCGGCCTGCAGAATCTGAGGATGATCTGAATGGATCGCCAGGAGTCGCCCAGCACACTTGCGGCAGCCCATCGGAAACAGCTGCAAACAGAGTAAGGCCTCGCCAGAGACCGGGAGACCGCAGTCTCCCCAGGGGAAGAAGTTGATCACCTCTTCTGCCGTGATCAGAGGAATGTGCTGGCGAAAGGCTCTCCCGGGCAGTTGACGCGATGGTTCACCTTTGTGATCGGACACGGAAAGGGTATACCCCAGGGCGGGCTTGCCGGTGAACACACAGCGGTCGGGACTGTGAGGCACCCCTTCACCAAAGCCCCGTGCGACACGGCGGGCATAGGCCTGGCGGAGCTCCGGCTTGCTTTGGAACGCCGGATTGGTAAAGCCAGAATTGGGAAAGGCCACCGTCAGAAACGAAGTTAGCGGCGGCTGCGTATAGTGTTCCTCGATGAAGTTAGCGGCCCGGGACAAATCATCTTCCATCAGCTCTGCAGGAGCGTGCTTTTCGGCCAGGCAGACTACCACTGCCAGACCAATATCGAAGAGTGGATGACCAGTATAATCCAGGTTGACCATCGAACCAACACCTCGCCATGAAGTGATCAGCAGCAGCAGCTGAATGGCTGGGTAGGAACACGCCAGGTACAGCTCGCTCTTGGAACGATGATAAGTGAACTCCTATTGAAATATCTCAACTGCTGAATTTATGAATAAATATTCATAAAATATACTCTTTGGAGATGAATGTATTATACTATACATCATTAATCATGTGAGAGATTCGAAATCATTTTTTAATTGATGATATTTCATTTTTACTTGTTCTTCTGCCGAAGTGGTCCGTCAGGTAATGTATGCAATAGTCAGACGAAACAGGCTCCCATTTTTAGAGGATCGAGTGAAGGAGCTCGTCCTCGGACAGACTGCCTACGGGCAAAGAGTCTGCAATCGTCGCGAGTGAATTCTTCTTGAGCAACATGCTGGGAAGGGCATTCCTCTGCTGGCCTGGCATCGTGGGGGTGAGCAACTCATGGCTCAGAGATGATCTGGTCCTTTCCACTCCTGCCCTGCTGACTCTCACATTGCTCGTAAGTGCCTGCCAGCGGACCAATGTGGTTGCTATGAATCCTACCCAGAGTAGGGTCTTTCCTGGGCTGGGTGCTGGCGTCAGCAAGGCGTCTCCTCGACGCTGTGATCTTTGGCCAGAGGCACCCGGATTCTGCTCTCATCTGGTTGTGGGCAATGACTCTGCCCACAACCTGGTGCTCTTTCCTGCCGAGAAGAAGCGAGGGGGAGGCCGCCGGCTCCTCTCCTGTTGGAGCAAACGGCTTCTGGGTAAGGAACAGTGGGTTGGGTCAGCTTACAGGCGATGTCACAGGCTACTGAGTACGCAGCAATCCTCTTGCTGGGCGTAAACAGGGAGGTATCCTTCTCTGCCCCTTGACAGCGTTTGTTGTCGCTTCTACAATGCGTATAAAACATGTGGAAGAGCCTTGCGAGCAGTTCAGGCTGGGTGGTGGCACGAAGTATAGAGTACTCTTTCATGATTGATCTCGCTATTTATTTTTTCTGCTTTACAAAAAACGAGGTGAGCGATGTGCGCGGATGATCCGACGAGGCTGCCGCAAGAAACGACCCCGTCTCCCACGAGCAATGATCTCCCTGACGCGACAGCTGTTGCAGGTCCCTATCCATATGATGAAACATGGGAACTTCCCCCACTTCCGCCGCCACCTCCTGCCTCAGGGCGTGCAGGAAAGCGTCTCATGACCCTGCTGCTGCTGCTCTGTCTGGTTCTCGTCTCCGCCAGTGCCGGGGCGCTTGCGGCAACGCTGTACTGGCGAAGTCTGGGGAGGACGGACACGGCCTCTTCCACGGCTGTCAGATGGGCGTCATCGCCGGGTACCACTGCGGCTGCAGCGGCTCCGCCGACCCCGCTGCCGACCCCGACGTCGGACCTGAGCTACACCGCCGAGGACATTCTGCGAGACTTTATCGCCGCCGGTGCTCATCCTTTCAATATCCAGCAGAACGTCACGATCTCAGCATGGACCGGCGGCGCCTTCTCCGTCTCTGTCCCGGCGAGCAGCTCAGTGACGTTTGGTGATACCTCCGACTGCAACGGGCCTTGTGAGCCTCGTAATATGGGCCTGTGGGTCTACCAGGACAATACAGCGGCGGATCAGGCCTACAATGAGGTCAGCGAGGAGAACAACCAGGCCTTGATGCATCCTCCCCAGGGACTCTCAGTTGTCCCGACGACCATCTTTATTCATGCCCGCTGCCTGCTGTTAGGGGCTGATACCTTTTCGATCTATATCCAGGTGGTCAAGCAATACTGTACCTGAGCAGCCCGAGGAAAGGGAAAACACCAGTGCATGAAGGGGTTCCCCACACTTGTGGAGCCAGGCATTTCTTGAGTGATTAATCAGCTGAGTCTTCACGGTTCGAGCTATCGCTGGTATGCTCAGACTCTTGCCCTGTTTCGCTTCCTGGCGAAGCAAGTTCGGGGCGAGTTATTTCCCAGATCCGCCTCCCCCCGCTCACCTCCGTCAATGTTCCATCGTTGATCTCCTGAATGAGCTGGCGTACAACGGTGAGTTTCGTTTCGAGCAAGGCCAGGGTATACAGGTCCTCAGTGAGAAAGAAACGATCCACGCCAAGCCGCTCACCTCGCTCAATCGCCGGGCGCGCGTTGCTGATCTGCTCCTGGAGATGCTGCACCTGTTTTTCAAGCAGCGCGGGCAACTTCTGCTGGGGGGAAGATGGCCTAGAAACGCCAGTGCTGCTTTGCCATTGCTCCCTTTCTCTTCCAAATATTCGCTATCAACTATCCGAAATAGGGTATACGAAACAGAGATAGTAATTGCCAAGGGAGAAGAGTCATCAACTCGTTCGGCGGTAAGAGCTGGCGCCGGGCCTGGATAGCGACCTCCAACTTCCCGAGCCAGCTCTGCTCTGGCCAAGGTTTGCGTAGCGTCAGTCAGGAGAGTCTGGCGCTCTCACCTTGGGACTCGATGAACGTAACGAGGTCTTGCAAAGCGCTGCGTAACGCTGCGAACCGCTCGTGGCCCAGGTACTGGGCCCACTCGCTTTCCAGTTCCCCAATGGCAGCACGGGCGACTCGCTCCACTTCACGACCGCGCGGTGTCAGACGAACGAGCCGGGCCCGTCCGTCTCTTGGATCAGGCACCCGTTCAATATACCCTCGTTCCTCAACGTAGTCTACAATTGCTCCCATCGATTGCTTGGTCATCTGGGCCAGGCTCGCCAATTCGGTCACTCGCATGCCTTCCGGGCGTAGCTGCTGAAACAAGACAAGGTGGGTGGGACGGAGGTCGGTGTATCCTGCTTCCATGAGGCGCTGATAGACTCGTGCCACTGTCTGCTGAAATGGGATGCGTAGCAAAGCGCCAATCATCCGAGGTAAGGGCTGAATGCTCTCCATTGTCTTCCCTCTTGCATTTCTGGTAAGTCTAGCTTATTCTATAATTAGTCAGTTTAGCTTACTAGTTTGCTGGATGGCCCTCTCACATTCAGACTTTGGCCTGCTGGCTGATCCGTGGAGGCGAGAGGGTGCAGCCAGATCATCCCGCTCGCTTCTGGAAGGAGAACCATCCTATGACATCAAGCAATGCACCCTACATTCTCACCCGCGAGGAAGGCCAGGCTGTCTGGTTTCTCGGCACGCTCATGCTATTCAAAGCGACCGGGCAGGAGACTGCTCAGACCTTCAGCCTGATCGAACAGACCTTGCCGCCGGGCTTTGCTCCACCTCTGCATGTGCATCATGCCGAAGATGAGGCTTTCTATATCCTCGAAGGGGAACTCACATTTGTCTGCGGAGAACAGCGCTGGCATGCTGGTGCTGGGGCCTTCATTTTCCTGCCCAGGGATATTGCTCATGGCTTCCTGGTCGAGGGGAGTCAGCCAGCCAGGCTCTTACAGTTCACCGTTCCAGCCGGCTTCGAACAGTTTCACGCTGAAATGGGCGAGCCCGCCCAATCGTTGACGCTTCCTGCACCCACCCCCCCTGATCTTGCGAAGATGCAGGCCCTTGCCGCCAAATATCACTTTGAGATCGTCGGCCCTCCTGTAGGGCCAGAGTAACTTCCCAGAGGGAAGCGAAATGAAGACGCTGAAGCTGATCGAGAACAGGGCCTTCAGTTCCGGGGTCGTCGTCCTCACCTACCGACCAGATCGACCTTAACAGGAGCGGACCCGCTGACTCTCCCGGGACTTTCTGAGCGTCTGGCTGCAGGGAGGGCCATTCTTCCCGCAGAGCTTTCCGGTGGGGGTGAGGACCACCACCCCCAGGACTCTCGCGAGCTGCTGCAGCGCTACGCGCACGGAGAAGCCAATGCCCCAATCTTTGACGCGATGCTGGCCCAATAGGCCGGTTAGCAGCAGTGGAGTCCACGGTCGCTGCAGAATCCGGGTGGTCGTGGACCTCTTGGTCACAGGTCTGCTGGTGGTCACCCTGCAGGCAGATTGAGGTCATAGGTCGGAAAGCAGCCAGCTTGCGCCCTCCCTCGAAGCCGTAGGTCTTGCAAAGTAGGAGGAACCCGCAGGTAGTCACCACTTCCTGAACGAGCTGCCTGCTGGAAACGAGCCTTTCCCCCAGGGGTGAGCAGCAACACCGCTGCCGTCCCACAAAGGTCCTCGTGAGAAACACAAAGGGTCTTCTTCCTTACGAAGACCCTTTGTCCTTCGAGCAGAGTCCCAATACAGGCGATACAGGGGCCCTCGTCAGGCCACGAGCACAGTCCGTCACTGAGTCATGCTAGATTACAGAACAGAACACAAAGAGCGAAGCAGTGGAACAGCCTATGACACACGCTTTTTGTAGGCCCTCAGCGCGAAGAAGTAGGCCACCAGCAGAATAACGACGCACCAGGCCAGCGCGATCCAGATCTCATGAGGGGCAGGCGCTCCAGCCAGTAAGGCACGGATTGCATTGACAATCGCCGTCACTGGCTGATTCTCGGCGAAGGCGCGCACGACTGGCGGCATGGAGCGGGTGGGCACAAACGCTGAGCTGATAAACGGCAGGAAGATCAGCGGATAGGCAAAGGCGGCAGCGCCATCGATCGAGCGAGCCGTTAATCCCGGAATCACCGCCAGCCAGGTTAAGGCCAGGGTCACCAGGGCCAGCATACCAACCACAGCTAGCCAGGACAGGATGCCTGCCGACGAGCGGAAGCCCATCAGGAGCGCAACGAGAATGATCACCACCAGTGAAATCGCGTTGAAGACCAGCGAGGCCAGCACATGGCCCCATAGCAGCGTGGAGGAGGCAATCGGCATGGAGCGAAAGCGCTCCATGATCCCCCGCTGCACATCGGTGAATAAACGCAAAGAGGTATAGGAGGTCCCGCTCGCAATCGCCACCAGGAAGATCCCAGGCAATACGTAATTGACATAATTGGCTGCCCCACTTTGAATAGCGCCCCCGAACACGTAGACGAATAGCAACAAGAGTCCGATCGGCGTGATCGTTGCTGTGATGATCGTGTCCATACTGCGAAAGATATGTCGCAGGGCACGACCGAGCATCACACTCAGATCGCTAAAGAAGTGATGAAGTGTGATATTCTGCTTCTGTATCGCTTGCATCTAGCAGACCTCCTTTTTGCCAATAATGGCGAGAAAGATCTCTTCCAGCGTTGGTTGTTTCTCCACATACTCCACCTTCGCCGGGGGAAAGAGCTGTTTCAACTCCATCAGCGTCCCATTGGCGATGATCTTGCCCTGGTGGAGGATCGCGATCCGATCAGCCAGCTGCTCCGCCTCATCCAGGTACTGGGTGGTCAAGAAAACAGTTCTTCCTCCTTCAGCCAGCTCCTTGACCACGTGCCACACCTCCAGGCGGCCCTCGGGATCAAGCCCGGTGGTCGGCTCGTCGAGGAAGATGATCGGAGGACTGCCCACCAGGCTCATAGCCAGGTCCAATCGGCGGCGCATGCCTCCTGAATAGGTCGACACCCGGCGGTTGGCTGCCTCGGTGAGGCCGAAGCGCGCCAGCAACTCGTCGGCCACCTGGCGCGGCTGTTGAAGGTGTCGAAGCCGAGCGATCATCATCAAGTTTTCTCGTCCAGTCAATAGCTCATCAACAGCGGCAAACTGCCCGGTCAGACTGATGGCTTGCCGCACCTGAGCTGGCTGGGAGACTATATCAAAGCCGCAGACGATAGCTGTGCCCCGGTCGGGTCTCAGGAGCGTGCTGAGGATCTTGATGAGCGTCGTCTTGCCCGCCCCATTGGAGCCAAGCAGAGCGAAAATGCGCCCCGGCTCGACGGCTAGCTCTACGCCTCGCAAGACTGCGAGCTGCCCGTACGATTTGTGGAGGTCTGTCACACGAATGGCGGTGTCTGTCATGCGATACTCCTCTGTGAGCTAGCATAGTGATCTTCCCCAGATAAGGGACGACATTGCGAGCCGCCGCCATAAGCTGACCCACTATGGCCCTTAACCTTCGTCATGACAGGGAAGACCGGCCTATGGTATACTTGATCACTGATTTGGTCAGTGGTCATTCGTGCATTTTTAAGAGTGAGTCACTAAAATTCAAAAAATTAAGTGACTGAGTCAGATAAATAGAAGGTACCACGGAGGAACCGACTGTGTCAAGTGGCTCTCAGGGAAAGCGTGACGAGATACTTGCGGCCCTCAAGCGCGAATTGAGGAAGAGCAGCAGTTTTGGCGCCTCCTTCTTCCGGGTGGCCGCCACGCAGACGGGCATGGCGGCTGACACAGACATCCAGGTCCTGGACCTGCTCGACCTGACCGGCGAAACTTCTGCTGGTCAGCTGGCCGAGCTGATGGGCATGACCAGTGGGGCCATTGCAAAGGTTCTCAACCGTCTGGAGGCGTCCGGTCTGGTGCAACGGGAACGTGACAAGAGTGATGGGCGCAGAGTCATTGTCCGGCTGGCCCAAGGCCAGGAGGCGCTGGACAAGGTTCGCGCGATCCTGGCCTCACTTGAGGAGACCTGGGATGAGGCCGTCTCTAGTAATGATGAGGAAGAGCTGGCCCTCCTCTTAGCGTTTCTCGAGCGCGGCAACACCCTGGCTCGTCAGAGGCTGGCCGAGTTGCAGACAGTGGCGCCAGACGAGAGAGATGTCTTCTCTGCCCCCCTGGATGCTCTCTCACGTGGCCGACTTGTTGTTAGCTCTGCCGGTATCCGGCTGGTCTTGCGGACGGATGAAGGTCTGACCGACCTCTACCAGGCCCGTTTTGAGGGAGCGGTGCCCAATGTGACGGTTCAAGACGGCGTGGTGACGATCCGCTATCCGCGACGCTTTCTGATTCTGACTGGGGAGCAGCGCCAGGCGATGATCACGCTGAACCGCACCATTCCCTGGCACATCACGGTCCAAAGCGGGGGGTCAGACATCATTGCCGAACTGGGAGATCTGGAACTTGCTTCTTGCGAGATCAGGGGAGTCGGCAGCAAAATCCACGTGGAGCTTCCTGTGCCCTCGGGCGTGATTCCCGTCCGGCTGGGTGGGGGAGGGGCAGAGATGGTGGTGCGACGGCCTGCTGGGGTTGCCATCCAGGTGCATCTCAAAGGTTGGGGGTCTGCCTGCACCTTGGACGGCCAGACCTATTTCGGCAACAACTTGTGGCTGCAAAGCGCCGGCTTTGATCCGGCAGCTTCCTGTTATTACAGCCTCGAAGTGGTCAGCTCGGGGGGCCTGGTCACAATCACCTCTCGTTGAGGCTTTTTCCTGCTCGTCCTGCTAGTGATGAGAGGCAGGTTCTTCTCGGTTGGGCGGAGCCTGAGCCGCCGCCGCTGGCTGTGTCTGAAGATGGTTAGAGGTGGCTACCAGCCTGCACCGATCCTGCCTGAGCGAGCCAGTGATCAGCGGTCTGTCGGATGGGAGACAACCATACCCACAGGATGGGAAGCACTCGCCCGGCTGCTCCCCCACTAACGTGGGCCACAACCCGATGGCTTGTCCTGCTCTCCCGCCGGGGAGAGCGCCTAGCGGCATGGTGCCAGTTACGACGAAGCGCATACTGGCGTTCACCCATCTACTGGAGCGCAGCAGCGGCTTCGGCCTCGCCCTGGATCTCGAAGAGACCTTTCATCGCCTCCTGAGTCTCTTCCTCCAGAGCCTTGCAGAGGTCCAGAGGGACCCTAAGAAGGGTGACGCCCGTCCTTAGCTTAGGTTGTTAGGACAGGGCTGCTCTCTCCGCTCACTCTCGCTCAGAGCAGCGTTTTGAGCTGGCTCAGAGTGAAACCAGGGCAGACGATCGTCAAGAAGGCGTTGGAGGCGCACTCTATCCTGGATGGGGCAGAGGCGATAGCTGGCTTTCTGATGGACGCGAGGGTGCAGCCACCCGATGTGGCCATCGTGATGCAGGGTGTGTACGCTGACCCTGGCCAGCCTGGCGATCGGGCCGGTGGTATCGTTCATGGGTTTCGCCTCCTCAACCGAGGCTACCTCATGACATCGCGTCAGGGTCAAGAGTAGCCAGCCAGTGCTTTTCTTCTGCCAGATGACGGAGGGATCAGCTCAGCGGCCTTTGCGCCTCCGGCGCGGGGGAACAGTGGCCGTGACGGTGAGCTTGTCTGGCGGCTGCTTTGGCGGCTTGCCGGACCTGGTTCGATCGTTGGCGAGCGCTGTCTGCAGCTTTTTAGCGAGCTGCACCGCCGCCTCGGCCTGCTCAAGATCTGCTGCCTCCAGCGTCAGGCGGGCACCATGCAGCTCGATCGTCCAGCGGAGAGATCGCTCCTGGCTGGCCTGCTGACCAACGAGCCTGGCATGGCGCTCGCGCAGGCGTTTGAGGACGGGCAGCAGCTTCTCGAAGAGGGTGACGAGGGCGCTCAGGTCGGCCAGCCCCTCAGCGATGGCGGCATGGTGTTGCCAGACGGTGCCAGCCACCTGCTGCAGGAACAGCCAGGCCTCGATGAAGAAGTCGGGCGTTCCCTTCTGGCCGGTGGCGGCAGGAGGTTGGAGGAGAAAGCCTTCTTGCTGGAGGGTGGTCGCCAGCTCATGGTGAAGGGCTGTGAGCAGGGCGAGATCGGCGGCTCCCTCTGCCTCAGCCGCGGGCACCAGTGCGAGCACGACCTGCAGCCGCTCAGCGGGTTGCGTCTGATCGGGGAGAGAAGACGGTTGCTGCTCGCTCATGCAGATTCAGGGCTCCTTTCCTGGCGGACTGAGAGGGAAGGAAGCTCAAAGCTTCCTTGCAAGAAGGCATCGGCCCAGCAGGTGGCGTCATAGAGAGCGATGCCCAGCTTGGGATATCTGGTCAGCAGCGGGAAGGCCACGGAGAGATAGCGAAAAGCCTGATCACGGTCCATGTCTCGAAGCCAGGCATGTTGAATGAGGCTGATAGCCTCAGCCTCATGACCGTAGCTGATCAATACCCTGGTCAGGCTGGTCAATGCCTCGGTTTCCTGCCAGCTTGCGGGAAGGACGATAAGCATCCGTGCAACCTCTTGCAAGCACCGCTCAGTCTCTTGCCCTTGCTGGGCGTTGGCCAGTGCTTTGACCAATGTGGTCAAGGCTACCGCTTTCTCCGAGCTGTCATCAGGAAGAGAGGCGATGATACGTTGAGCATCCTGCCAACGTTCTGCTGTGGCCAGGGAAGCTGCCAGCTCGCTGAGCGCCTGCCTTTTCCTCCAGCTGTCTTCCTGATCAGGCATGGCGGCAATGAGCTGCTCGGTTTGCAACCAGCACTGTTCGGCCTCTTTCCAGCTTTGTATCGTTGCGCATGCCGTGGCAAGCTCTGTAAGGACTTTCACTTTGTCGCTATCCTCGGCAAGTAGAGTGACGAGTCGTTTGGCCTGGACCCAGCACTGTTCGGCGTCCTGCCAATGCTGAGCCCCAGCCAGGGCCTTGCCCAGCGCTATGAGAGCCATAGCCTTCCGCCAGTCATGCTCGGGAAGAGAGGCGATGACCCGCTCTGCCTCTAACCAGCGTTGAGCTCCTATAAATGCTTCTGCCAGACTGCTGAGCGGCTGAACCTTCCTCCAGCGATCTTGCTCATCAGGAATGGCGGTGATGAGCTGTTCAGCTTGCTTCCAGCACTTTAGAGCCTCCTGCTGACGCTGAGCCTTGGCCAGGGCCTTGCCCAGTGCTATGAGCGCCTCAGCTTTCCGCCAGTCATGCTCGGGAAGAGAGGCGATGACCCGCTCTGCCTCTAACCAGCGTTGAGCGCGCGCTAACGCTTCACTCAAGCGGCTCCGCGCCGCGGTCTTCTCATCGTCGAGGGAGGAGATAAGGAGTTCAGCCTGGGCCCAGCACCGTTCAGCGTCCTGCCAGCGCTGGGCTCTCATCAGTGTCTCGGCCAGTTGGACGTAAACTTCTGCTTTGCTCCAGTTGTCAAGGGTATAGGATGCGATGGCTCTTTCCGCTTGCTGCCAGCACTGTTCGGCCTCTTCCCAGTGCTGCACGCTGATCAGCGCACTGCTCAGCCTAGTCAGGGCTTCTGCCTTGTCGAATGGGGAGACAGCAATGAGCCGTTCGGCCTGGAGCCAGCACTGTTCGGCTTCTTGCCAACGTTCTGTCTCTGCCAGTGCTTTGGCAAGTCCTGCGAGAACCTCCACCCTGTCACTGTCATCGGACAGGATTGTGGCGAGTCGTTTGGCCTGGACCCAGCACTGTTCGGCGTCCTGCCAACGCTGGGCCTTGGCCAGGGCCTTGCCCAGTGCTATGAGAGCCATAGCCTTCCGACAATCATGCTCGGGAAGGGAGGCGATGACCCGCTCTGCCTCTAACCAGCGTTGAGCTTCTATAAATGCTTCTGCCAGACTGCTGAGCGGCTGAACCTTCCTCCAGCGATCTTTCTCATCAGGAATGGCGATGATGAGCTGTTCGGCTTGCTCCCAGCACTGCTGGGCTTGCTCCCAGCATTGTGCGCCCGCCAGAGCTTCTCCTAGTTCGATCAGCGCATCCACGCGGTTCCAATCCTGATCAGCGAAGGAGGCAATAAGTCGTTTCGCTTCTTGCCAGCAGCGCTCGGCCTGCTGCTGTCGTAGTGACCACTTTGCCAGCGCTTCACCCAGGCTGATCAGGGTCCGCACTTTCCCCCTGGCGTTAGAGAGCGAGGAGCTAAGCCGTTCGGCCTGGAGCCAGCATTGCTCGGCTTGCTGTGGTCGCGTCGCCGCCAGAGCTTTCCCCAGCCGCACCAGCATAGTCGCTTTATCTGCATCTTCAGACAGACTAGCGATCACCCGCTCAGCCTTCTGCCAGCAGTGTTCCGCCTCCTGTGGGAGCTCTGTCTTCGCCAGCATCTCGCCCAACCGAATGAACAAGCGCGCTTTGTCCCACCCATCCGCCAGCAGCGCAATCGCCTGCTCTGCTCGCCGGCAGAGCTGCCGCCCCTCCTCACGGCGTCCCGGCTGCCTCAGCAACCACCCGGCCAGGTCGAGCAACAGGTCCGCCCGTCGCTCTTGCTCGGTGAGCAGCTCCACCAGCCCCAACGCCTTCGCCTTCTGCCCGAACTGGCAGAGTAGCACGAACGCCTCATCAGGATAGCGATCCGCCCGGCTCCCCAGGCTGCAACGTAGCAGCGTGTAGCCCCACAGCCGCGGCAGCTGCTCCAGTTGCTCCTCCAGCGTCTCCCCCGCTGCCGCCGCGGCCTGCCGCCCCAGATCCAGATCCTGGGCATAGCTGCGCATGCTCGGGTCCGCCTGCACCTTCGCCCGCCCATAGCTCCCCTCGTCCAGCACCGCAACGAGCTGCTCCCACGTTCCCGCCTCGTAGAGATGGCGCACATAGTGCCGCTGCCCATACCGCCGCCGGAAGCGCTCACCCTCCTCCCTGGCCCCGTCTTGCCAGAGCCGCGCCAGCCCCCCCTGCTCGCACCAGGCCGCCAGGACCCCATGCCAGCGCCGCTCCTCCTCCGCATCAAACAATCCCTCCGGCTCCTCCTGCGGTCCGTCTGCCTCTCCCGGCCCCCCTCGCAGATAGTCGCGAAACTTCAGATGAAAGAGGGTATACCCTCCCTGCTGATCCCGCATCACCAGCCCACCTAACCGTTGCAGTCCCTGCCGCACCTCATCCAGGTCCATCGCCTCGCCCCTGGCGAACGTCAGCAGCTGCCGGAGCGCCGCGATCGGCAGGGGCTCCTGCGCCACCAGCAAGATCCCCAGCAGCGGCTTGATCACCCGGTGCCACCGCGCCGGCTCTCCTCGCAGCCGCTCCAGCGCCAGCGTAAACAATTGCCCCGGGTCGCTGCTCAGGCGCGCGAGCAGGGCCTCCACCTCCGCTTGGGTCTGCCCGCGCCGGGGCGCCAGCTCCCTGGCCAGCAGATCCAGAAAGAGGGCGTGCCCATCCAGCGCCTCATAGCTCCGCCTCGCCAGATCCGCAGAGAGATCCACCTGCCGCGCTCGCAGCAGCTCCGCAAAATCGGGCAGGGAGAGCCGCGGCAGCTGATACTCCCGCCGCGGCGTGCACAGCTCCAACGGACGCAGCGTGTCATTCGGACGAGTTCCCAACACGAAGACGATCCCCGGCGGCGGATTGGCCGGGCCCTGCGGCAGAAAACTCAGATCCCGCCAGCCGCTCTGCGGCTCCGGCTGCAGCTGGTCCAGCCCATCGATGAAGATGACCTCCTGCGCCCCGCGCCGCGCGATCTCCTGCAGGACCGTCACCAGCGCCTCACTCAGCGTCGCGCGGCTCTCCCCCGC
The DNA here is from genome assembly GCF_001748285.1 of Thermogemmatispora onikobensis. Classification (NCBI taxonomy): domain Bacteria; kingdom Bacillati; phylum Chloroflexota; class Ktedonobacteria; order Thermogemmatisporales; family Thermogemmatisporaceae; genus Thermogemmatispora; species Thermogemmatispora onikobensis. The sequence goes on from NZ_BDGT01000006.1 coordinate 97,988, forward strand.
CAGCCACCAGGTCGGCAGCTCATACGTGAGCACCAGGCGCGCCAGCAGCGCTTTCAGCACGGTCACCTGATAGTCTGGGGGAGGCACCAGCGGCAGGAAGTGGAAGGCCACCCGCTCCTCGCCTCCCTGCGCCCGGGCCCGCTCTTCGATCAGCCTGGCCATCAGGCAGCTCTTGCCCTGCCCGGCCTCCCCGGTGATGGTCACATAGCCCCCGGTGGGCAGCAACTCCTCGACCAGGCGCCAGACCGCCTCGTGCTCGGTCCGGCGCCCCACGCAGCTGCGCCGGCGGTCCTCGTAGAAGCCATCCCGACGTCGCACCAGCGCCAGCAGCCGCTGCCGCTCCTCGTCCTCCGCCTGCACTCGAGCGCGTCGCCGCGCCTGAGCCAGCTCGGGATAGCGGGCCAGTACCAGATCACCGCCGGCCCCGTAGAAGCGCGGTGGCTGCTCCCGGAGCGTCTGCGCCAGGTGGGCAAAGGCTCGCGCGAAGGTCACCTGGCCCTCCTCATCCGCTGCCTCCGGCACCTCGCCCCGCAGCAGCTTGAGCAGCTGCCCCGTCAGCAGGCCGTGCCCATCCTGCTCTCTGGCCGGCTCCAGGCCGGTCGCCGTCAGCGCCAGCCGCACGCTACCCGCCGGCGCCGGACTGCGCTCCCCTGGTTCGCCAAAGGCAGCGCTCAGGCGCCGCTCCAGCTCCTTCCGAGAGGGATCGGGCGCGCTCTCAGCAAACTTGCCCCCATAGCAGCAGTCCAGGATGAGCAGCAGCTGAGCTGCGCGCTCATGCTCAAAGAGCACCTGCCGCAGCCAGCGAAACGAGAGGTGGGCCTGCCGATCAACCGTCAGATCAGCAGGATCAAAGTCCGCCGTCACCAGATAGACCTCATCCCCATCGGCGTCGCGCGGCAGCACTTCGGCATGGCCGCTGAAGAAGACCAGCCCGAAATCGCCCGCCTGCAGCTCGCGGGCCAGCTGCACCACGGCCTTGCGAACCTGCTCCGAGGTGGCACCCAACAGCGCGGGAACTACCAGCCTGAAGCCACAGCCGTCTTGGACCAGGACTTCCGCCATGCCACAGGCATCGGCCTCTGCATAGGCCAGCGGCGCCCGGTGGGCCGCAGGGGGGCCATTGATCCCAATCACCAGCGCCAGCCGTCGACCTGACCCGGTCATAGCAAGCGCGGAAGAGGATGGTGTGGACATCGTGAGCGACAGCCTCCCTCTCGGCGTATCAGTGCAAACCAGCCAGCAGCATCGTCTCTGTCGCGAGCCAGCTCACTCCTGGGGGTCAGGAAGAGAGCGGCGTATCTCTCAAGAGTATACGCTAGAACACGCCAATTGTGTATCTCTTCTGTGCTCTAATGAAAGGAGAAATAAAAGAAGACCCGCCCTGGCCAGGAAGCATGGACAAGCCAGCTCGCTCGACACTCCCAGTAGAGCAGGGATTGCCAGCCAGTATAATAAGAAGACGCTCGTCTTGCTGCGTATTCATGCATGCCTGGCCCAGGCACATAGGCAGATACTGCTCGCCACGAAGAGCTGTTACCTTCCTGGATAACTCTGGGCGGGATCACACTTTACCTTTCCACCGGCTTCTCATCTGCAATCCTGCCTGACTACCTGGACATGGATCGAAGAGATATCGGCTCCCAGGAGGAGACAGCGGGCCTGGATAAAGACCGTCGTTGGTACAGGGGCAAGCACTTGGGGAGGATACATCAGGGCCTGGTTGTTCTCCTCATGAGAGAGAAGAGCCGCCGACCACAGCGGCTCTTCTGAACAAGTCCGATCATCCGTCAGTGCTGGGACCCTTGAGGAAGCGCAGGGCGAGCTGGCTCTGGCAAGACCATCAGCAGAAAGGCCAGCACCCGTTGACGCAGCTCGCGCGCCACAGCCAGGAAGACCGCCAGCTGCTCTTCTTCTGAGCCTGTGGTGCTCACCGGGTCCAGGGTGCTCCAGTGCAGGTAGCACGGCTGCCCCGGTAAAGTCGGACAGCGCTCCCGCACTCGGTCACAGACGGTAATCACGTAGTCGAAGAAAGGCTGCTCCGCCACCTCAGCCAGTGAGCGCGTTCGCTGCTGGCTAATATCCAGGCCGAGTGCGGCACAAGCGCGCACTGCCAGAGGATGCACCTCCGTAGGCTGACTGCCCGCGCTGGTGGCCTGCACTCGTCCACCACTCAACGCCCGCAGCCACCCCTCGGCAATCTGGGAGCGCGCACTGTTCCGCGTGCAGAGCACCAGGACACGCAGCGGTTTGCCCTCAACGAGAGCAGCCTGCCAGTCCTTGCTACCGGCAGCAACAGGAGGCTGGCCGGCGCTGACGAGCAGGGGATGCAACTGGCGAGCAACTTGCCAGTAGGCTTTCCCAAGGCGTTCTAAATGGGCACGATAATAGCGAGCACGCTCATCGGCGCTGCTGACACGCTCTGTTATCACCCCGGAACGCAGGAGCAGCTGCAGATGATAGGAAACCAGATTCTGCGGGAGGCCCAGTTGCTCAGCCAGCTCCTTGCCTCGATAGTCACTGCGCGCCAGTAGCCAGAGAAGGCGCCAGCGCACCTCATGTGCCAGCAGCTTCAGAAGTTCCGGTGGCTCCCCCCAGCCCGAGGCCTGCTGCATGGTCAGCTCCCTCCTCTCTCTCAAGTATTCACGCCCATGCGATGCGCTGCGGTCACACATGGCCGGACCGTGGTCGCTGAGGAGCTGTGAGCGTTGGGCGCGACCGCGCGCGGGCCAGCCAGCCTTGCCTCTGGCTCTCACATAAGAAAGGTCCCTGCGTCCCAAATGAAGCGGCGCCAGGTTGGCCCACCCTGTCTCAGCCCGACGGCCCCTCAGCATCCTCTCACCATACGCTCACTCCTGTTCGCGCTTTCCCGCCTCTTCTTGCCAGCTCGCCAGCCAGCTCCGAATACGCTGCTCCAGCCCATCACGTACTGCCCGAAAGGCACTCAGCTGCTCCTCTTCGCTCCCGGTGACCGCAGCGGGATCGGGAAAACTCCAGTGGAGCCGCTCAGCCCGCCCCGGGAAAACGGGACATTGCTCGGCAGCCTGATCGCAGACTGTAATGATCACAGCGAAATGCTGACCCCGAAACTCATCGACATGCTTCGAGCGCTGGGAGCTGATGTCAATGCCACGTTCAGCCATGACACGCTGCGCGAGAGGGTGCACACGTGAAGGAGCCAGGCCAGCGCTGGCGACCTCGACGGCAGAGCCTCCAAGCGCACGCAGGAGGCCTTCCGCCATCTGCGACCGCGCCGAGTTAGCAGTACAAAGGACAAGAATGCGCCTGCTCATGATGCGATCCTTTCCCTCTCCCAGAAACCTGGCAGAGATGAATCAATAGAGATTGCTTCAATCCTCTTTGGAGAATATAGACGATGAGGAGGGAAAACACAAGGATGGAGCAGTGACTGATAGCCCCTATGCTCTTCGGCAGGCGACATTGAGGAAGCGAAAGATCAGGAGCACCAATGGATCTGCCAGGAGGGACACCGCACAGACGTTCTCATGGGAGAAGTACCGAAGGACCGCTCTGTGCAGGTGCGGTTTCGCGGCGTTGCAAGGCCAACCCAACACGGTGGGACAGCGCTCCTCATTCAAGGGGCCAGGCGATGATCGCGGTGATCGGGGATTGCCAGGAATGGTGCTGGTGCTGGTGCAGCCGCGGCCAGACCTAGGGGATGCCAGGACCTCCAGCAGACGAGAAGCTCTGGCATGCCCGCTGGAGAGCTGCAATGGCCCGTCCCATCTGGGAGCGATGGTCTGGCTGAAGCGGACACCGCACTGACTCTACACAGCCAGGAGTCGAAAGGAGCTGCACCGGGTTTTTTTATTGCTGCTGAATCTGCTTTCACGAAGGTCTCGCATCTTCTGCTCTTCGCTTCGAGAATCGCGGCACCCGGGTTCTCACGTGGCGATCCTCGAATGGCTTTCCAGGCCGTCGGAAGGCCAAAGAGGACTGATACGTTTCAAGAGCAGTGCCAGAAACCCGCTCACTCCAGCCGGGCCTGCCGATTCTGTTCTGCATTAAGAATCCATAAAAATCGAACGACCAGGCGTGATCGCCAGCGCGGCTCATTGACATCTCCTTCCTCTTCCTCTAGACTGGACAGCGTTCGATCTCCATGCTGCGCTCACTTCCTCATACTCACATAGCTCTTCAGGCAGAGCGGAACCAGATGCCAAGGAGGTAGCAATATGCCCTGGTGGTTTTTCAGACGCAAGAGTCCAACAGTGCTCTCCAACGGTGCTCCCCCGAGCTCTGACGCTCCTGAAGCAGCCCGATCCCTGAGTTGGACTAAGGCGGTCACCTCTCCAGACAACGCCGATGGTGATCAGCGCCGCTATCTTGAGGAGCAGCCCTATCTACTCCCCAAGGATTTGCAGGAAGTTAACCGCCTCGACTTTCAGCACTACGTACTGCGTGCTGTCCTGCGCCGTAACTACCTGGCTCCCATCCAGGAGCCGCGTCAGATCCTTGATGTTGGCTGTGGCACTGGACAATGGGCCTCAGAGCTGGCGCGTGAGTTCCCCCAGGCGAACGTAATCGGCCTGGATGTTGAGGAGGCGAAGCAACAGACAGCTCCCCCACCCAATTACCGCTTTGTCAAAGGGGATGTGCTGAAGGGCTTGCCCTTCCCAGATCACTCCTTCGATTTCGTTCATCAGCGCTTCTTATGGACGGCGCTGCCGCTGGCGGCCTGGCCCCGCGTGGTACAGGAGCTGGTACGAGTGACCGCTTCTGGCGGCTGGGTCGAACTGCTGGAGCCTGGCCTGGAAGCGGAGCCTATGGGACCAACCCACCGGCAGCTGGATGCCATGATTAAGGAACTGGCGGCGCTCAGGGGACTGGATGGAGGAGGAACCGTCACCGCTTCACTGGGTCGTTACCTATGGGAAGCCGGCTTATCACAGGTGCAGCGACAAGTGATCCAGGTCCCTTTCGGAGACTGGGGCGGGCGTATTGGCTCCTTGCTCGCGCTGGACTTCCGCGAGTTCGCCCTGGCCCTGAGCGGTGCGGCGACAAAACGCTTTCAGCTGAGTCCACAGCAGTATCAAACGCTTGTCCAGACCATGCTCCAGGAATGCAATCAGCTGCAGACAAAATATCAGTTTGTCGCTGCCTATGGACAGAAAAGTTGATTCCATCCATAACTTGGAAAAGGAGTCTGCAGCGTGAGAATCTCGCCTTTGCGGCGATGTGAGGCTCAACCAGGGATCACCTTGGAGAGCAGGCACACCGCTGCTATCGCTCACAGTGGTCCTGTACTACCGAAGAAAGCCAACCCAGGTCTATCAAGAGGTACCTGCGATCTCCTCACCATGCCTGACTGGAAGAGATGGCCCTTGCCTGGATAGGGCCGTCGCTCGATGAGAAGCCTGCCCGGTCCCCTGCATCTGCTGGCGGACCTGTTCCATCCGCGCCGCAAAAGTTGGATCTTGCCGCCCGGCAGGGAGCCTGGATGTGAAAACGATCTCGTCCTCACCGAAGGCTGCCAGCATTTCGTCTGGCTCCAGCATAATCCCCATTGAACGAGCCTTGAGCAGCTTGTCAACGGCCTCCAGCATCCGTTGGAGGGACGCAATCCGCTGGCAGAGCAGGGCGCGTTGTTGCCGCAGATCAGCGAGAGGGTCGGTCACTGGCTCTGAGAGCAGCGCTTCGATCTAGCGCAGCGAGAAGCCAAGCTGGCGATCGCACAGAATACGTTGCAGACGCTCCAGGTCCTGGCTGGAGTAGAGGCGGTAGCCAGCTTCTGAGTGAACGCTGGTGTCACCTCCTTCTTGAGGGTATGCTACTCCATGACGTTGTGTCAGGGTCAAGGCTGTCGAGATAGTGCTCCTTGTCCACTCGCTTGCGGATGTCCAGGCGACTGGTGGTAAGCTACAAATCGCGGGTGGCCGGCGGCAAGGGACGCTGATAGACCACTTCACGAGTGCCGGCGAGCACTGAGCGCTATGCAGGATCTGCCCATTCGCAATGATGCCGCAACCGATGCCCATCCCGACCTTCACCATCAATAAATGAGGATGCAAGGGAAAGCTGGCTTCTACACCGGCGTGGCGTCGTAGGAATCGCCGGCGCGAAGGCGAACAGCCAGGACGATAAGCATGACTATCATCACCAGCCCCAGCACCAGGAGTCCCAGACGATCAACGGTGGTCTGAGTGAGGACAAGCGCCCCGAAGAGCGTATGTGCAATGAGCGCCCCACTGGCCAGGGCCAGAAGATGAAGGTCGCTCCAGTTGCGACTTCCAGCCCATCGCTGTATCAGCCAGCCGACGACCCCGGCCATGATGACCGCGAGTAGCATCGGCAGCACTACCCAGGCCCCCGTGAACAACGCTGGCAACAAGTGCCTCAGCCAGATCAGCACACACTGCCAGGCAAAGCCGCTGAACCCAGCTACCAGCAGGACAACCCAAGGCGAGGGGGCCCTCTCTGGCCGCTCTGCCTCGGGCCTGTTCCTGGGCAACAGACGCAGAGCGGCCATGACGAGCGCCGCTACGGCAAGAACGGCGAGACTGAGCAGGGCAGGGGGAGCAAGGTAGTGCGTCGAGCGGAATAGGAAGAACCCGATCAGCGCGACCCCCAGAACATAGAATATGCCGGTAACGATGAGGCCGACCGTGCCCAGGTAAGGCTTCTTCCGTTGAGCTGGAAAGAGCAGGTCTGTCAGTAAGATAGGAATGGCGACACTCCAGACGGCGTGGTAGCCGACGGCCCAGAGGGCATAAACCCCGTTGATGCCGAAGATGTGTGCTCCCCAGTCGGCTGCTCCAAAGAGGGTGGGATGAAAAAACGATTGAATGGCAAGGCCTTCCTCGACAATACCGTAGGCGACGCCCAACAGCAGCACACTGGCCCATCCGCGATCGCTCCTGTGCACCGCCTCGCGGATCAAGAGCGCACCTGCTCCGTACATCGGCACCTGGCTGATGAGATAGGCGGCGCGGCTGATGGGGGTCGACCCCCACAGCAGTTCAGCAACCACCGGAGCCATCACAACCAGGGTAAGTACAGAGAAGAACCGCCGCATACAGGTAACTCCTTCGCTGAAGATTTCTTCTTCCTACAGATTGATCGCGGGCAGGCCATGCATTCCGAGCGAGAATGAGAGTTCTCCACCATGATGCAGATCATGTTCGAGTAAATGCCAGATGACCCACTGGCGCGTGAAAGTCTCTTCCTCACCAGTCTCCTCATCAACATCGTGCAATATCTCCTCTAAATCGGCGAGCGTCCAGCGCTGGAGGGCTGATTCAATCACGTTCCAGGTAGTTTCGAGACCGTGGACGATTTCAGAAGCGGACCTGTCAGGTTGGCCGGGACGGTCCCACCGGCCAATGGCGATGAGTTGTTCATCTCCCTCCTTCAAGACCCAATAGAGCCACCTGGCGCGCACGGCGGCGATATGAGTCGCTATCATGCCAATGGAGCGAAGATCACCTCCTGCAGAGAGCGCCAGTTGCTCGGGGGAAAGCGGAGCAAGCGCGCGAATGAGATGGTTCTGATACACATCCCAGCCCTTGTAGAAGGGTGCAATCACGAAAGGATGGTTGGTCATGGGTGGTCCTCCTTCCTGCCTGAAATACTATACGTACCATACGGCAATTGGTTCACCGCGCGATCGTCGCAAGTCATAGCGCCGCTATCCTGGTGTTTTACCGATCAGCAGTCACGGCCTCGCGACCCTGTCGCTGTCGTCTGGGCGCGGTTCACGTTTGGCCTGCCCATGATGTCCTCAGCAAGTGCTGCCAGTTGCGCAGTCGCCACTGCCACACGATTGACGAGCCAGACGAAGCCGAGGAGCAGAAGCCAGTTTAATATGCCTAGCACTATCAAGAAGATCACGTTAGGGAGCCCCAGGCCATGCAGCACCAGGAAAACCAGGGCCGTAAAATCGAGCTGTGTCTGATCTGTGGACCAAAGGTGTGCTGGAAGCATTGACCAGTCAGGCTGACTCGCATCCGCTGATGGTCACCATCCTCCTCGGCATAGACTCAGTTTGATGACTTCTGCTCCCCATCCGAAATCGACCTCTTAGTCGAAAGCTGCCAGGGGTGGTCAAACCAAGCGCACTCTTTGTGAATATACTGAATACGATGAATGCGCGAGTCTGCGCTCAGGATCTGCCGGGAGGGAGAGAAAGATAAATAGCGGAGCGGCAGGCGACGGCAAGAAAGCCAGCGAAAAAGAGGGCTGGCCAGGGCTAGGGAGTAGCAGCACCCTGGCTCAGAAGACGCAGCGTGTACCCGAGCGCTTTCCCGCTCAGCGGCCCAAAGCGTCCCTCTGGCAGCGTCGGAGCCTCAGGATCAAGCGCCAGATCGACCAGCTCAGGCGCGTAGAGATACTCTCCGAGCAGGAGCGCCAGGCCAGTGATGCCAGCGTGGATATCCAGGCGACTGGTGGTAATCTGCAAATCGCGGGTAGCCAGCGGCAAGGAACGCCGATAGACCACTTCGCGAATGCCGGCGAGCACTGGCTCATCGGCGTGAGCCAGGCGACCGCCTAAGACCACCAGCGAAGGGTTGAGCAGACTCACCGCGTCGGAGATGGCCTGGCCCAGCACACGGGCCGCCTGACGAGCCAGATGGACCGCATCCTGCTGGCCGGAGCGGATCAGGCGGACCACCTCGTAGGTCGAATGGACCTGGTGGCCGAGCGCGCGGAGATCGCGCAGCAATGCCCAGCCGCCAGCATAGGCTTCCACACAGCCGCGATTGCCACAGCGGCAGAGAGGAGGAGTCGCCAGATTGGCCAGGTCGCCGCTGTAGGGGATGTGACCGAGGTCCCCAGCTGCTCCTTGGGCGCCACGTAGAATCTGCCCATTCGAAATGATGCCACAACCGACGCCCGTCCCGACCTTCACCATCAACATATGCGGGTGCTCTGGCCAGCAGGCCTTATATTCCCCAAAGGCCATCACGTTCACATCGTTGTCCACCAGCGTCGGACAGGCAAAGCGCTCGAGAAAGTAGCCCGGGATGTCAAAGCCATCCCAGCCGGTCATAATCGGTGGGCTGACCACACGCCCAGTGGCAAACTCCACGGGGCCAGGGACACTAATCCCGATGCCATGCACCTTCTGGGGAGCCACCTGCTGCTGTTGCAGAAGGGCCAAAAACGTCCTCGTCACCCGCTCAAGCACAGGATGGGGGCCCGCAGCGACGTCTAGCTCACTTGCTTCCTCCGCCAGAATCGTTCCGGCCAGATCTGTCAAGGCGCAACGCAAATGGCTGGCCCCCACGTCAGCAGTCAGAAATACCCCGCGCGCCGCATTGAATTTAAATTGCGTCGGCGGACGGCCCCCCGTCGAGGCGCTGGCTCCATCCGGTACCAGCAACCCGGCAGCGAGCAGCTGCTCCAGGCGCTGGGTGACTGTCGAGCGTGCCAGGCCGGTCAGGCGGATCACATCCGCCCGGGTGCGCGCCTGGCCAGTGCGAAACAGGGCGAGTACAGCTCCTGACCCAGAGGCATCGTTGCCCTCAAGTGGTGATTTCATCAGCGTGGCACTCCTCACAGCTCCGAAAATAGAGAGGGCTACCTGCGCCGGCAGTCCATGCTAACCACAGGTGTATTTGGCATATTCGCCTTTATTCTACCAAAGAGAGGGAGCCTTCTCAAGATTACCTGGCAGGATTCTCTTCTATTTGGTCAGAAGATGGCAAACTTTTGCTTGACATAATACATAAGTGTGACTATAATTTGCCAATAGTGAAGGGGCCCCTCGACTCAGTCGGGCAGAAGTCATTGCTGAGTCGACCAAAGCGGTTGGTTCAGCGACTATTTTTATTCCTGTCAGAGACAGACGGAAGGAGGCGCTGCAGTGTGCAGGCAATCGCTGATGACAAAGATGAGCCTGATCCTGCTGGCGGTGCTTGGCGTGATCATCACAGCCTGTGGCGGAGCCAGTAGCAGCGGGAGCGGAAGCAGTGGAAGCACGCAAGTTGCAGCCGTGATCAAAGGGCTAGACAACCCGTTCTTCCAGGCTATGCAGCGAGGCATTCAAGACGAAGCCGGGACCGTAGGTGTGTCTGTTACTGTTCAGGCTGCCACGAGTATCACGGACACCACTGGCCAGGCGGACAAGCTTCAGGCCCTCGCGGGCCAGAACTACGGCTGTTACATTGTTAACCCTATCAGTGGCACCAACCTTGTTCAGGCGCTTGCCCCGATCTCACAGGCTGGCAAACCGATTATCAACATCGATAATCCTATCAGCACGCAGGCAGCCCAGGCGGCTGGCATCAAGATCAGCACCTACATTGGAACAGACAATGTCAGTGCCGGCCAGCAGGCGGCCAACGAGATGGCCAAACTGCTACCAACAGGGGGTAAAGTGGCCCTGATTGGGGGCATTGCCGGAGACGTGACCAGCCAGCAGCGTCTCCAGGGTTTTAGCCAGGGTATTCCTGCCACGATCCAGATCGTGCAGACAGTGGCAGCAGACTGGGATCGCCAGAAAGCGCTGACCGCTGCTGGTGATATTCTGCGCGCTCACCCGGACCTCAAAGGCTTTTTTGTCGCCAACGATGACATGGCTCTTGGGGTCGTCCGGGCCATTGCGGACGCTGGGAAACAGGGTCAGGTCAAGGTGGTCAGCGTCGACGGCATCCAGGATGCCCTGAAATCCATTCAAGCGGGTCAGCTCTCAGCAACCGTTTCTCAGTACCCCTATACGATTGGAGCAATGGGGGTCGAGGCCTGCAAGGCGGCGTTGGCAGGCAAAACCCTGCCGACCAAAGTCACTGCTCCGGTGCTCGTAGTGACCAGCGATAATGTTGCTCAGGCTCTGGCTAGCTTCCCCAAGCCGTTCAGCAGCTATGTCGATCCCTTCCAAGACCTCCTTAAGTAGCTGGGAAGGAAGCAAGTCAGTGAGTGAGTGGAGTGTGACGGAGCAAGCAGGTATCCGCACGGGCCTGCAGGACTGGCTGCGTGACGCTCCCTCACTCACGCGGGAGGAAGGAGACAGCAGATGGAACAGAGCAACACCTCAGTGACAGCGCTTCCGGTGCAGGCCGAGCGACTGAGCTGGAGAGAGCGGCTCAGCGATCCCGAGTTCTGGATCAACTGGACAGCGGTGATTGCCCTGGCGGTGCTAATCATCATCTTTGGGATCGCCTCACCGGCATTCTTAAGCTTCGGCAATATCCGCGCTGTGCTGGTGGCCGCAGCTCTCCTGGTGATCCTGACGGTGGGGCAGACCTTTGTCATCCTGACGGGAGGCATCGATCTCTCTTTGGCATCTACCATGACCTGGGCTGGCGTGGTCCTGGGGCAGGTCGTCGCCCACGGAGGCCCGATCGGACTGGCCTGCCTCTCGGCCATCGTTGCCGGCCTGCTCGTGGGTCTCATCAATGGCCTGCTGGTTGCCTGGGGGCGGATTCCCGATTTCATAGCGACGCTCGGCACGCTCAGCGCCGCCTCTGGGGCAGCCCTGATCTTCTCCAATGGTGAGCCGGTGACACTTGTCAGCACCTTCCTGCTTCAGCTCGCCACAGGCTCACTTGGCCCGTTGCCCTACTTTGTCCTGATCGCCCTACTTGTGGTATTGCTGGGACATTTCTTACTCTTTTACACGCGCTTTGGGACCCACCTGCTAGCCACTGGGGGCGATGCTGAGGCGGCTCGCGCTATGGGCATTCGTACTGCGGGGATTAAGCTGGCTGCCTACCTGCTGGCAGGTGGCCTGGCCGGTTTGGCTGCCATCCTCTTCACGGCGCGCATTGGCGCTGCCGAACCGGCGGTCGATACCAGCTACTTGCTCAATTCTGTAGCGGCAGTAGTCCTGGGAGGCGTCAGTCTCTTTGGAGGGCGTGGCACCATAGCCGGTCCTGCTGCTGGCGCGCTCTTACTCACGGTGCTCGTCAACGGGCTGACCTTACTTGGACTCTCACAATTCTACCAACCGGTGGTGGTTGGTTTGGCGGTCGTGTTGGCCGCCTTGCTGGTGAGGTACTGGCGATGAGTCCTACGGAATTTGAACGTGTTTTTTCTGCTCCTCAGACTCCGGAGCGTACCCCTACTCCAGGCGCTCCGCCTGGCTCTGGCGTGCCTGGTCCTGCTGAGGTATTGCTCCTGGTGGAGCGCGTTAGCAAGCATTTTGGGGCCATCGTGGCGCTGCATGAAGTGACGCTGTGGGCGCGACGTGGAGAGATCACGGCCATTGTCGGGGACAACGGTGCAGGCAAATCGACCTTGATTAAATGCATCTCGGGCCTGCACTCTCCGAGCAGCGGGCGCCTCTTCTTTGAGGGGAAAGAGGTGCATTTTGCCTCTCCCCAGGAAGCGCGTCAGGCAGGCATCGAGACAGTCTATCAGAACCTGGCTATGATTGAAGATCTCACGGTCTGGCAGAATCTCTTTCTCAACCGCGAGCGAGTCAAGCGTCTGGGACCCTTAGCGATTCTGGATCGCCGGGCAATGCGCCGTGAGGCCCTGCGGATGCTCCGGCAATTTGAGGTTCATCTGCCTTCCATCCATGCCCGACTGCGGCAGCTCTCTGGCGGGCAGCGGCAGGCCATTGCCATCGCGCGAGCTGCAAGCTGGGGGTCGCGTCTGTTGATCATGGATGAGCCAACGGCAGCCCTGGGCGTTCGGGAGACGCGACGTGTTGAGGAGCTGATTCTTCGCCTGCGCGACCAGGGGCTGGCCATCTTGCTGATCAGCCATAACTTTGAACAGGTGCTGCGCCTCTCTCAGCAGGTGTGGGTCATGCGCAGCGGACGTGTGGTCGGAGGACGCCGGACGAGCGAGACAACGAGTGATGAACTGGTGGCGATGATCACCGGCGTCAAGAGTGATGAGTGATCGCTAGAACAGCTGTGGAGATGCCATGAAACAGAAAATAGGTATTCATGCCTTCGTCTGGGTGGGCGGCTGGAGTGAGGAAGAGTGTCGTCAGGCGCTCGAAAGCAGTCGCACGAGCGGCTATGATCTGATTGAGATCCCCCTGCTTGAGCCTGCCGCGATCGACGTGGCGCTGACCAGAAGCCTGTTGGAAAAGACTGGTCTCGAGGCGACGTGCACACTGGCTCTGACGCCCGAGACGGATATTTCCAGCACAGATGAAGCAGTAGTAGCACGTGGCGAACGGTTGCTGCATGATGCGCTGGCTGTGGCTCGGGATCTGGGGGCCACCTATCTTGGTGGTGTGATCTTCGGGGCCTTGACACGCTATCGGGAGCCGCTTGCTCCTGCCGGACGGCTGAACAGTATGCGGGTTCTGGCTCGTCTGGCCGAGCAGGCGGCGGCCAGTGGCATGCAACTGGGTCTCGAAGTGGTGAACCGCTATGAGAGCAATTTCCTCAATACAGCGGAGCAGGCTCTGAGCCTGATTGAGGAAATCGGTGCGCCTAATCTCGTGGTCCATCTCGATACGTATCATATGAATATTGAAGAAGAAAATTTTGTGAAGCCGGTAGTGGCCTGCGGAAAGCGGCTGGGCTATGTCCATGTGGGTGAAAGCCATCGGGGCTACCTCGGCACAGGCACAGTGGATTTCCCTGCCTTTTTCCGGGCGCTACGGCAGGCTGGTTATCAAGGGCCGATCACCTTTGAGAGCTTTTCTCGGGCACAGGAGATTGCGAACCTCTCTGGCGATCTGGCGATCTGGCGTCATACCTGGACCGACCGTTTTGACCTGGCCAGACAGGCCCGGGCTTTCATTGCAGCAGGTCTGGAGGCTGCAGACACCCACGAGGACTAGTCATCATCATGGAAGGCGTAAGAAGGAAGACTGAGGACAAAGCGCTGTTGGGCATTGATTTGGGCACCAGTGCCGTGAAAGCGCTGGTTCTGGAGGCTGCGAGCGGGCGACGGCTGGGCGAGGGGCGCGCTGAGTATCCTTTGCTTACACGTCGGCCTGGATGGGCCGAGGGTGATCCTGAAGAGTGGTGGCGACAGACAGTGGTGGCGGTGCGTATGGCCTTGGATCTCGTGGAACCAGGGCAAGTAGCGGCGATCGGAGTCACCGGGCAGATGCATGGCGTGGTTCCTGTCGATGCAACAGGGAACCCTGTGCGCGCTGCCCTGCTCTGGCCTGATCAACGAGCTATCGACTACCTGGCGCGTTTTGAACAATTGCCTGTGCAGTTGCAGGAGCAACTGGCGAATCCCTTCGCCCCTGGTATGGCCGGTCCGCTGCTTTGCTGGCTCGCTCAGAAGGAACCCGAGGCCTTTGCACGCATGCGGTGGGCCCTTCAGCCCAAAGACTGGCTCCGCTGGCGTTTGACTGGGGAAGTGGCCACCGAGGCCAGCGATGCCTCGGCGACGCTGCTCTATGATGTGCAGCGAGATCAGTGGGCGACGGAGGTCATGGAGGCCCTGGGGTTGCCAAGGGAGTTGTTTGCGCCCTTGCTCCCTGCGGGGGCGCCGGCGGGATATCTGCAGGAGTCAGCGGCCAGGGAGCTGGGACTGAGGCCGGGCCTGCCAGTGGCGACGGGAGCAGCCGATGTGGCAGCCTCGCTGCTGGGGGCTGGCGTGCTGGCACCTGGCTCGCTCTTGTTCTCGCTGGGTTCGGGAGCGCAGTTTGTGCTCCTCTGCCAGGAGCCGCAACCTGATCCCCAGCGGAGAATCCATCTCTATCGAGCGGCGGACGAGAGGCATTGGTATCGGATGGCGGCGGTGCAGAACGCCGGGCTGGCTCTGGACTGGGTGCGTCGGGCCTTGCAGGCCAATTGGACCGAGTTGTATGCCAGCAGCGAGGCGGAGGTAGCCGTCCAGGAGCCGCTCTTCTTCCTGCCCTGTCTGACGCCGGAGCGACCGTATCATCCGAGACCACAGGCTGCCGGCTGGCTCCATCTACGTCTCGGGCATGAGCGCCGCCACCTGCTCCACGCCGCTCTGGAAGGGGTGGCCTTTGGAATGCGTCTGGCCCTGGAGGCGCTCTCTGAGGGAGAGGAGGGTGGTCAGCTTCTTGTCGTCGGTGGAGGGAGCTTGCACCCTGGCTGGCGGCAAATGCTGGCGGATATCCTGGGACGGGAGCTTTGGGCTGTCGCTGAGAAGGACACGGCGGTGCGAGGGGCGGCGCTCCTGGCCGGACTCGCCGCAGGTTATTGGAAGGATGCCGCTGCTCTGGAAGCGCGGCGCCCACCGGTTCTGTCTGTGACGGCTCCTGGTGCGCGTCGAGCTGTCTATCAAGAGCGCTACCAGCGCTATCGCGAGCTGTTGCTCTCACCTGCGGCTACCGTGCTGGAGGAGCGCGAGGCAGGTGGTATACGATAGATAAATCATCCCAGCCTGGCAGAGGCGTCGTTTCCTATATTCTTGCTCTGTCGAGCAGGGCGTGCTGACACCCGGCAAGCGCCTGCCACCGGAGCGGGAGGCGCTGGAGACGCGCGCGACGGAAGAGGAGAGCGTAGCATGCATCCGTCAGCTCTTCGCGATTCGGCGTGAGATCGTGCCCTCCGCGCTGCCGAAGAGCTTGAGCGCGCTCGTCAGTGAGCTGAATAACAGGGGCAGGCTTCCTACCTGTCCGTCTGTCTGCCTGCAACCCCATCGCTCTCGTAGCGTGCCAGGCATGCGGCTGGAGCTGGCAGCGGTAGATGCGCATTGCTCCCAACTGCCAGACTGCGCCCCGCTGCCAATTCTGTCCTCGCAGCGGCGCCTTGCCGCCGTGCTGGCACTTCTACTGGCAATGAAAGACTTCCTTCATCGTCAGCCACCATTCCCCAGGATCACGCTCCGGAAGAGGCTCCTGCAGTGGCTTGCAGAGACTCCACCAGCGCTGCGTTACTGGGTCAGCGGCCATCTTTTCCATATCGGCAGCGAAGTTCTCGCCCACGTATTCGAAATAAGCGAACAAAAGTGTATCGTAACGAAAGATCGAATAGTTACGAATATTACAGGCTTGGATTGTGGCCAGCACGTCTGGCCAGACAGCCGCATGCAGCCGCTCATACTCGGCAATACAAGCGGGCTTCAGGCGAATCAACTGTCCATAGCGTTGCACGATAACAGAGCCTCCTTAGACGATGGAGATCAGAGACGGTAGAGGCGCAGAGCCGTTGTACTCAGGATTGCCTCCTGCTCTGCCTGACTGTAACGGGCTAGCGCACGGCGTGTCTCCTGCCAGACCTGGGCATAGTCTCCTGCCAGCGTACAGACCGGCCAATCGCTGCCAAACATCAGGCGCTCGGGGCCAAAGCACTGGATGGCGAAATCGATGTAGGGCTGCAGATCGGCAGCTGACCACTGGGGACCAGCGGCTGTATTCAGGCCCGAAATTTTCGCATACACGTTCGGATACGAGGCCGCTGCTGCCAGCTGAGAGGCCCACGGTTCCCACAGCTTCTCACGAATCGGAGGCTTGGCCAAATGGTCAATAACCAGCTGCAATTGAGGCAGGTGCTCAGCCAGCAAAGGCACATGCTTGAGATGGTTAGGGAAAACTGCCACCACCTCGAAGATCAAATGATGGGCCTCCAGCAAACGCAATCCCTCAATGACGCGGTCTTGAATCACCCAATCCGGATCAGGCTCGTTATGGATCAAGTGGCGTACCCCTCGAAAGCGCGGATGGCGCTCATAGCCTTCCAAAGCTCGTGCAGCCTCCTCCGGTTCCCACAGGGGCACCCAGCCGATGACTGCCCCGATCCACTCGTAGCGGTCGGCCAGACGCAGCATCGAATCGGTATCCGCATAGGAATTAGCCGACTGTACCAGCACCGTCTGAGCGATGCCAGCCGCCTTCAGTTGCGGCTCCAGCTCCTCTGGCGTAAACGTCCGATAGATTGAGCCGGACTCAGGAGTCAGCCAGGGATAATCAACCTCGGCGAGATTCCAGAAATGCTGATGAGTATCGATGTATCTGCTCATCGTTACAGCTCCTCCTGTTTGCTCGCCTTCTGGGGCGCTCTGCCTCTTGTCCAGGCATATCTACAGCCGATCAGGAAAGTATGGATAGCACCACTAGAGGAATAGCTCCCTGAGCGTGCCTCTCCCCACGCTTGGACTCGGGCCTAGAGAGTTGCCGGATCAATAGGGCAACGTTGTCGCATTGACGCATAAGCGGCCATCACCAGCTGCAGTGTACGCACATTATCGCGTATTGACGTTTCGGGGGCGCCAGGCTCGCCCTCCAGGCCGCGCATCACACTAGCCATCGTACCGATGAAGGCATCCGGGAACCAGGAGCCTGGTAAGCGGGGACTAATCCAGGCGCCTCCATATATATGGGAGCTGCGGTAGCGAAAATGGTCGGGCACTCCTGTTGGATAATGTTTCAAGAGACCCAGCTCGGCTACCGCTGTTCCCTCTGTTCCCTCAACGCGCAGCGTTGCATATTGATCCTCCAGTCCCCCGCTATTATGATGGTTATCCAGCACTGTTGCGCGCAGATGGCCATCGAAGATCAGATGAAGAAGCGTGCGCGTCTCCCCATTGCTCGCATAGCCTGGCAGAGTAGTGCCGTCGGCGAAGAGCAGGCGCGGCTCCTGTTGGACCAGGCTCCGAATGGTATCCAGATAGTGGATCGAATGATACATTACCTCGACGGTGGGTCCCTCCAGAATCCAGGGCCAGAGGTGCCAGGGAGTCTCGACATTGATCAAAAACGAGATCTGATAGACCGTACCGAGCAGGCCCAAGCGCATCAGCGAGCGAATGGCCAGAGCCGCAGGCATCCAGCGAGCTTGCTGATTGACCGCTGCCACGATCCCGGCCTCTTCAACACAGGCTAGAATAGCGCGGGCCGTAGCCAGATCCTCAGCGAGTGGTTTCTGCAAGAGCAGAGCCTTACCGCTAGCTGCCACCTGGCGAGCGATGGCCAGATTCTCACGTGCCGGTACAGCCACATCGACAATAGCAGCCTCACTGGCAAGCAGCTCCTCCAGACTCTGGTAAACCCTAGGAATAGCGAAACGCTGAGCGGTCTCCACGGCTCGCTCATGTCTGATATCATAAATGCCAATGACCTGGAAACCGGCCTTATGATAAGCAGGCAGGTGGGCATCATTCACGATACTGCCTGCGCCAACCACCGCGATCGGATAGTCGCGTCGTCGCGGCAGGGGAGGCTCTACCGAGAATGGCCAGCGCTCCTCTTGAGCCATGCGCAGCGTCTCCTTTCTTGTCTTGCCAGTTGAGTTGACCTCGATCAAAGACACTCATCGGTGCGGATCGACGAACCGTGAGCCGGTGGCTGCGTAGATTGACGAACGATCAGCTGGGTAGCGTAGCGTGAGACCACCGGCGCAGCCTCAATCTGTTCCACCGCGGTGGGATCGTGCAGGGCACGAATGCGCGCCAACAGCGTATGAGCTGCCACTACGGCCATCTGCCTGATCGGCAGCGCCACAGTAGTGAGCGAAGGGCGGAGCAGAGTGAACCAGTCGGCGTTACCGAAGCCAACAAGCGAGATCTCTTCGGGGACGCGCATCCCGCGCTCTGCCAGCGCCTGCAAAGTACCAATGACCAGCTCGTTGCTGGTCGCGATAATAGCCGTAGGGCGGTGAGGCCGGTCAAGGAGTGCCAGCGTCACACTGTAGGCGACCTCGCGCCGGTAGGGGCCAGAACAGATCAGGGCCTCATTGACTGGCACCTGCGCGCGCTCAAAGGCTAGTCGATAACCTTCAAGACGCTGACGCGCCGTCTCCACGCTCAAAGGGCCGAGCACAATAGCAATCTCGCGATGACCAAGCTCCAGTAGATGTGCAGTTCCCTGAAAACCGGCCTGCACATCATCCAGCAGGACAGCGTCGAACTGGTGGGAAGAGCTGCGGCGCACCAACTCTACTACTGGAATAGGGGAGGCTCGTAGCGGGGCCATTTTCACAGCAGGGTCTTGCGGAGCTGGAACGCGGATAATCCCAGCAACGCGCTCCTCTCGCAAGACGCGCATCTGCATGGCTTCGGTGCGAGGATCATCGTTAGTGACACAGAGCATCACCCGATAATCCTCCTCAGCTAGAGTTTCCTGGACCAGCGTCGCCGCTGTAGCATAGTAGTCATTCATAATATCGGGAATGATCAGCCCGATCAGCCGCCGCTGGTTGGTCTTCAAGCTGCGGGCGATGCTGTTAGGGGCATAGCCCAACTCGGCAGCCAGGCGGCGAATCTCCTCGGCGCGCTGACGCGCTTGTGGCCGCTTCAAGTCCTGTCCGCTAAGGGCGCGCGAAACGGTTGAAGGGGAGATTCCCAACCGTCGTGAGATCTCCTTCAACGTAGTGTTCTGGTCAGCAGGTGAGGTACTCATCTCCCACAGCTTTATACATACTCTCCAAAGAAAGTGGTAACGTTTGCAAGTATAGTCGGAGCAACCAGCCTTGTCAATAGGCAGCAGGAAAGGTGGCCGCTCAACTGCGCAGAGCATAAACGACTATCCTCTTGAGCTGATAGAGGGGTTGACTTCTGCCGCCGGGTTGATTATAGTTGATTCCTAGAAAATGCAATCGTTTTCAAAAAGGCTGCCGGCAGAGCCATCGATGCTGATGGCAGGTGAAGGCGATTGCTGCGCCCACAATGGCGCATGTTGCAGCATATGGCTTGCAGTGGAGGGAGCCAGGGCGCGCGTGCTGCTCGGGCTGCTGCGGTGTGTTGCAACAGCTAGCGAAAAGCGTTGTTAGCTTTCTATTTCGCGGAGGGCACCAGCGTGATGAAGAACAAGCGACTATCGACGGCGATCCTCCTCGTGCTGGTTCTGCTTCTAACGGCCTGTGGCAATAGTCAAGGCCAGGGTGGAGGTGGCACCAAGCTTGTCATCGGCGAATCGAATCTTGGGCTGAGCTATCCTTTCCCGGCAGCGATTGCGCGTGGCATTAAAAAGCGGGCGGCTCAGCTGGGTGTGCAAGTGATCGAGCTGGACGCGCAAGGAAGCGCTGACAAACAGAGCAACGATGTACAGGATCTGATAGCGCGCAACCCCAACGGTATCCTGCTCTTGCCGCTTGACGCGGGGCTGGCCCAACAGCTGGTGGATCGTATTTACGCGGCCCATATTCCGGTCATTGCTGTGGCCTCGGCGGTCGGGAAAGATCGACCGCTCAAAGATGTTTATCCAAAGCTTACGGCCCTCATTACGCAGGATGAGATCAAGGCTGGGGCCCAGGCTGCCCAGATTGCCCTCAAAGCTTTTCCCCAGGGAGCCAAGGTTGCGATCATCGAAGGGCAGGCTGGCTTTGCAGAGGTCCAGGAGCGCGAGCAAGATTTCAAAAGTATCCTGAGCCAGCAGGGCAAATTTACGTTTATAGCCAGCCAGCCTGGTGACTGGCTTCCTGATAAAGGGCAAGCTGCTTGTGCAAACATCCTCCAGGCTCATCCTGATATCGACCTGTTCTATGCTGAATCGGACGACATGGCGGTCGGTTGTGCTAAAGCAGTAACGGCTGCCCACTCGCACGCGCAGGTGATCGGTATTGGGGGATCACATCTCGGCATCCAGGCTGTCAAAGAGGGGCAGATGCTGGGTACGGTCTGCTACAAGCCGGAGACGATGGGTGAGCTGGCCTTGCAAGCGATTTACGATCAGCTGGCGGGGAAGCAGCATTATAGCCACACGTTTCTGACCTATGACATTCCCCCGATTACCAAGGACAACGTTGATCAGTGTGTTCCCCAGTGGTGAGCGGCTATGTCCACGAAGGAGCATGGGGCTGGGGCGCCGCTCGTTGAGCTACGCCAGGTGACCAAAGTCTACCCGAATGGGACGGTGGCGATGCGCGGGGTTAACCTGCGCATCCACCCCCATTCAATTCATGGCCTGGTAGGGGCCAATGGGGCTGGCAAGTCGACGCTCATTAAGATCCTGGCGGGTGCTCTGGAAGCCTCCTCGGGTGAGATTCTCTGGAAAGGGCAGCGGGTACGCTGGCGTACCCCTGCCGATGCGCGTACAGCCGGAGTGGCGGCGATCTACCAGCATATTCCGCTGGTGCCGACGCTCTCAGTGCTTGATAACCTCCTCCTCGGGCGCCGTGGCTGGTGGCGCACCGAGCGGCGCCATCTGGCTGAAATTGAGCGGCTGCTGTCGCGTGTTGGCTATGCTATCGATCCTCTCGTACCAGTGAGCGAACTCTCGATCGGTCAGCGTCAGATGGTGGCCATTCTCCAGGCTTTGATGCGTGGGGCTGAGCTGGTCATTATGGATGAGCCGACCGCCTCGCTAGCCCAAAGCGAACGTGAGCTGGTCTTTCGCTTAGTGCGCCAGCTCTGTCGTGAGGGGCAGACTACCTTCTTGTATGTTTCTCACTTTTTGGAGGAAGTACTGCACCTGACCGATCGTGTGACGGTCTTACGCGATGGCCAGGTAGTAGCCGAGATGGAGACGGCCACCTTGAGCGAGGAGCAGCTGATCGAAGCTATGGTGGGCAAGAAACTGCTCAGTCGGAGGAGTGGGCTGCCATCTGGAGGGCAAGAGGCTCCGGTCCTGCTGGAAGTGGCTCATTTGCATTCGCCCAACAAGGTGAAAGATGTCTCCTTTACTGTGCGCAGTGGGGAGATTGTAGGTCTGGCTGGCTTCCTGAGTTCGGGGCGTTCTGAAATTCTACACGCCATTTTTGGGGCTGATGCTGAGGCGCGTGGCCTGGTGCGTGTGGCAGGGCGTCCGGTTCCGCGCTCGCCGGTGGGGGCCGTGCGAGCCGGCCTGGCCCTGGTTCCTGAAGATCGGACCCGTCAGGGTCTCATCCGGGACTGGCCGATCTGGCGCAATATCAGTCTGCCCGATCTGGCTCATCTTGCTACTGCCGGCCTGATCCCGCGCTGGGAGCAAGAGCAGGAGCGTGCTGTCCGGGCTATGTCCGCCCTGCGTATTGTTGCTCCTTCCACTGCTGTTCCAGTTGACTCCCTGAGTGGGGGAAACGCTCAGAAGGTCGTCTTTGCCAAGTGGATGTATGGTCCGGTCAAAGTTTTTCTGCTGGATGAGCCGACTGTCGGTGTGGATGTGGGCGCCAAAGCTGAGATTCTGGAGCTGATTCGTCGCTTCGCCCGTGAGGGCAAGGCCGTTGTGTTGGTTTCTTCAGAGTTTGAAGAACTCTTAGCGGTTGCTCAGCGCATTCTGGTGGTGCACCAAGGCCGCATCGTTGCGGAGCGCCTGGCTGCTGAGACTTCGGAAGATGAGCTGGTCCGGCTGGCCAGCGGTTTAGCCAGAGAGCGGCAAAGCAGCGGGGCGACTCCACTAGAAGACGAAGGGTGACAAGGATGAGCACAGATCGTAGATATCGCTTTCTCTTCGAGAGAGAGCGCTTCTCTCTGCGGAATGCCGGGGTAGTCTATGCCTTTCTCACCCTGGCGGCACTCTTGACTGTCGCTACAGCCATCAGCAGCCAGTCCAACTATTTGGACCCGCGCAATATAGCGAACATCTTCGATCAGTCCTCCCTGGTAGGTCTGCTGGCAATCTCTATGACGGTGGTCCTGATCAGTGGCAATTTTGATCTCTCTGTCGGCTCGGTGGCAGCCCTTGGGGGAGCGATTGCCCTCAGCCTGGTTGACCGGTACGGGGTACCAGTGGCGGTGATAGCTGCCTTACTCAGCGGCGTGGTGATCGGATTGATCAATGGGCTGCTGGTGCAGGTGGTTGGCATCAATGCTTTTATCGTCACTCTAGGCACGTTGACGGCTATTCGTGGGTTGGTCTTGATCCTGACCAATGCCCGTACCATCAGTGCGCAAAGCGATGCTTTTAGCGTCTTAGAGAACGATTCCTGGACCATTCCCCATGTGCTGTTGGTGGCTGGTATCGTGTTGGTGGTGGTGGCTGCTCTGATGATTGTGCTGGCCTCGCGACGGGCTCATCAACTCTCTTTGGCGCCGGAGAGCTGTCTACTGGCGGTGGCGGGGCTGGCGGCGCTGGCGGCCAGCTTCTTCGCTGATTGGGATTGGAGCCTCTCGCATCCGACCTGGTTCCTCTTCGGCTATATGTTTCTCGTCTGGTTGCTGCTCCGCTATACGGTGCTGGGACGCCACCTCTACGCTGTCGGGGGGAACGCTGAAGCAGCCCGCCTCTCTGGCGTCAATGTCAGCCTCTACAAGATTGGCACCTTTGTGCTGAGCGGCTTCACGGCGGCTTTTGTGGGCATTCTCTATGCCGGCAAGCTGGGAGCTATCAACCCCAACGCGCTGAGTGGCACGGAGCTGACGGTCCTTGCCGGCGCGATCTTGGGCGGCACCTCTCTCTTTGGGGGATCTGGAAGTGTGGTCAAGTCAGTGATCGGCACCTTGATCCTCTTTATGCTGGCCAACGGCTTCAATATTCTGAATCTGGGAGCCAACTACCAGGGATTAATCGAAGGAATCGTGCTCATCGTGGCTGCTGGCGTCTATACCGTGGCGGATCGCTCTCGACGAGGAGGACGTGTGCATCTGCGTCAGGCTGGTCTTGCCCCCGCTCTCAGAGAGCCTCATCGCAACAATGCGCTGGTCAGCAGCAAGTGGTCAAGGGAGTGAGGAAAGAGGAGGAAACGGTCTGCCTGATCTTGGCCTGTTTGCTGCCGCGTTGCTACGCGCGACGGTGGAAGGCGCGGTATTACTACTGGGCGGAGCATGAGGTTCCGCCAACATTGTCAGTCAGTGGAAAGAAAAGGAATAGCGATGGGAGCACACCTAATCGATTCAACGCTTTTTGGTGATCAGTTTGGTACGGAAGAGATGCGCCGTCTCTTTGACGATCGAGCGATGGTGCGCGCCTGGATGGAGGTTGAAGCGGCGCTTGCCTGGGCCGAAGCCGAAGTGGGACTGATTCCTCGCGAGGCGGCCCAGGTGATCGCCGAGCGCGTCGAGCGTGAGCAGTGGGATTTCGAAGCGCTAGCCCGCGGGATCGCCGAGACCTTTCACCCACTGGTGCCGGCCATTCGGGTCCTCTCCGAGGCCTGTGGAGAGGCTGGGGCCTATGTCCACTGGGGAGCAACGACTCAGGATATTATGGATACAGGCCTGATTTTGCAGCTGCGCGAGGCTCTGGCCTTGCTGGAAGAGCGCATGCTAGCGGTGCGTGATGCCTGGCGCGAGCTGGCGATCCGCTATCGAGATACCCTGATGCCCGGTCGTACTCATGGGCAGCATGGTCCCCCTATTACCTTTGGCTTCAAGGCCGCCATCTGGGTGGCCGAGATGAATCGGCATCTAGAACGGCTCCGCGCCTGCAAGCCGCGCCTGCTGGTCGGTCAGCTTGCGGGTGCGACTGGCTCGCTTGCCTCGCTGGGCGATCATGGCCTGGAGGTACAGCGTCTGGTGATGCAGCGGCTCGGGTTGAACGTCCCGCCTATCTGCTGGCATACGGCTCGCGATAATCTGGCTGAATTTGTTGGCCTGCTGGGCCTGGTCTGTGCCACTTTGGGCAAGGTGGCGATGGAGATCATTCATCTGCAGGCGACTGAGGTTGCAGAGGTGGAGGAGCCTTTTATCTGGGGCAAGGTAGGCAGTAGCACGATGCCCCATAAGCGAAATCCGATGATCTGCGAGCTGATTGCTGCACTAGGGCGCATTGTACGTCAAGATGCTGCTCTGGCTCTTGATACTATGGTACAGGAGCATGAGCGTGATATGGCGGCCTGGCAGGCCGAATGGGAATACATTCCTCGCTGCTGCATCCTGACCGATAGTGCTCTTGTATATGCGCTACATGTGGCGCGAGATCTCTCTGTCAATGCCGAGCGTATGCGAGCCAACATCGAGCTGACAGGTGGCCTGGCGCTCTCGGAGGCTGTCATGCTACAGCTAGGACGCTTTATTGGGCGTCAGAAGGCTCACGACGTAGTCTATCGCATTGCTATGGCGGTGGCTTCTGAGGGGAAGGTCTCTTTCAGTGAAGCCCTACAGAACGACCGTGAGGTCCAGGCCTATTTGTCGCCCGAGCAGATTCGCTCGTTATTGGAGCCGGAGCACTATCTGGGATCAGCTCGGGCGAGTGTTGATCGGGTGGTTGCTCTGACCCTGCCCCTGTCTGAGCAGCAAGAACATTGACCGGGGAGGGAGGGCGAAGGCCGCTGCTACAGTTCCTTGTTTGAGAGCGGAGAGGAGCAAGCCTAGCCATGCAATGGAGCGTCGAGAAGTTACTGAAGCTCTATCGTCTGATGTTCTTGATTCGTACTTTTGAGGAGCGTTGTTTGTGCTTAAGCTACCAGGGACAGATTGCCGGCTCGATTCATCTCTGTGTAGGGCAGGAAGCGGTCGCTGTTGGGGCTGCTGAAGCGCTGCAGGAGGAGGATCTCACCGTGACCACCTATCGTGGTCATGGTCATGTACTGGCGCGTGGTGTTGATCCCTATCGAGCCTTTGCTGAGATGCTTGGGCGGCGCAGCGGCTTATGTGGGGGCAAAGGTGGGTCAATGCATCTTACCGCTGTTGCTCAAGGAGTATTGCCTCCTAATTCGATCGTTGCGGCAGGTCTACCGATTGCGACTGGTGTGGCCCTGGCGCAGCGCTACCTGCGCCGCACGAGCGTGGTTCTCTGTACCTTTGGTGAGGGGGCGCTGAATCAAGGTGCAGCTCATGAGGCTCTCAATCTAGCGGCCATCTGGGATTTGCCGGTGATCTTTCTCTGTGAGAATAACGGCTATGCTGAGATGACGCCGGCCTACAGCATGATCAAGGGGGAGAGCTTTGCGGCTCGCGTGCGCGCCTATGGCATCGCGACGTATGAAGTCGATGGCATGGATGTTTGTGCCGTTGCTGAGGGGACTATGCAAGCCGTCGAGCAGGCTCGTGCCGGTCAGGGACCGATCTTTATCGAGGCCCGTACCTATCGCTTTCTGGGCCACTATCAGGCTGATCCGGGCACAGCTTACCGCTCGGCGGAAGAGGTTCAGCGCTGGCGCGCGCGCGATCCGCTCAAGCTGCTACGCGCTCGGCTCTGCGAGCAGCAGGTCGATACGGAGCGCATGCTGACCGCGTTGGAAGAGGAAGTGAAGGCCTATTTGGAGGAATGTGAACGGCGGGCGCTGGCAGATCCGTGGCCGGAAGCTGAGGTTCTGACGGAGGGAGTGTATGCATCCATCCAGGCTTAACGAGACAGCTGGGCAGGGGTCAACGGCGGCATCGTCGCAAGAGATGCGTGAGCTAAGCTATGCCCAGGCCATCAATGTAGCGCTGGCTGAAGAGATGGAGCGAGATGAGCGTATCATTCTCTTGGGGGAGGACATCGGTGCTTATGGTGGGGTTTTTCGCGTTACCCAGGGGTTGCAAGAGCGCTTTGGGACTCATCGTGTGCTCGATACTCCTATCTCTGAGGCGGGGTTTCTTGGCTGTGCTGTCGGGGCTGCCATGTGTGGCTTGCGGCCCGTGGTAGAGATCATGTATGTCGACTTCACCGGCGTTGCGATGGATCAAATCATCAATCAAGCTGCCAAGCTGGCCTATGTTTCTGGAGGTCAGGTACGGGTCCCCTTGGTGATACGTACACAGCAGGGAGCGCGCCCAGGGGCTGCCGCTCAGCATGCTCAGTGTTTTGAGGCCATTTTTGCCCATATACCGGGGTTGCGTGTAGTGACACCCGCAACGCCGCGTGATGCCCGGGGCCTGCTCAAGGCGGCCATTCGTTGCGATGATCCAGTGGTCTTTCTCGAACACAAACTGCTCTATTCTACTACCGGACTGGTGCCGTTGGCGGAGGAGGTGATTCCTCTGGGACGTGCCAGCCTGGTGCGTTCTGGAAAGGATGTTTCGCTTTTCTCCTATGCTGCTATGCTGCCAGTGGTCATGGAGGCCGCGGATCGCCTGGCGGAGATGGGCGTCTCTGCCGAGGTGGTTGATGTGCGCTCCCTGGCGCCCCTGGATGAGGAGACTCTCCTCTCTTCGATTCGGCGCACCAATCGCGCGCTCATTGTTCATGAAGCCTGGCGGCGCGGTGGCTTGGGGGCAGAGATTGCTGCGCTCTTGCAGGAGCGAGCCTTTGATTATCTCGATGCTCCTGTTGTTCGTATAGCTGCCTGCGATGTGCCGAAGCCCTTCTCTCCTGCCTTCGATGCGTTCTATCTTCCTACTGTCGAAAAGGTAGTACAGGCGGTGCTCACGCTGCTGCGCTAGGCACATCTCGGCTGAGGACCTGCTCTACAAGATAAGGGGGAGCTGTCAGATGAGTAGTGATACTGGGGAGGCCGTCTTGATTACCGGAGCCGCACAGGGGTTGGGACAGGCCATTGCGGTCCGCCTGGGGCGTGAGGGCTATCGGCTGGCTCTTCTGGATCGTCAAGAGACACGTCTGCATGCGGTGGCCCAGGAGATGAGCGCTCAGGGTCAGGGCCTGGTCAGCGTCTGGCCGACCGATCTGCTGGCCGCCGAGCAGCTCAAGCCGCTGGTGGAACGCATTGAGCAAGAGTGTGGTCCGCTGGTGGGACTGGTGAACAATGCGGGTATCTGCATCACGCAATCCTTTCTCAGTGCCACTATTGAGGATTGGCAGACGGTTTTTGGGGTCAATGTGCTGGCGCCTTTTGTGTTGATGCAGGCTGTGGGAGAGCGCATGGCTATGCGGGGGAGAGGGGCTATAGTGAACGTTGCAAGTGTCGCGGGACGCTCGGCGCGTCCTGATCAGCCTCTGTATGGCGCCAGCAAGGCGGCACTACTCCATCTCACCAAGTCGGCGGCAGCCTACTTTGGCCCCCAGGGGGTACGTGTCAATGCCATCTGTCCAGGAGTCTTGCCGACTGAGATGACCGAGCGTATCTGGCGTCAGCGTCACCCCGAAGCCGTGCAGCGCGTCCTGCAGGCCATTCCTTTGAAGCGCCTGCCAGCGCTGGAGGAGGTTGCTGCAGTGGTTGCCTGGTTACTCAGCGATGAGGCCAGCTATGTCAATGGACAGGCTTTGAACGTCTGCGGTGGCCTGGAGATGGATTAGCTGCCGATCAAGGAAAGGAAAACAATCTATGATAAGTGGCGTGTGGCATTTTTCGTTTACAGTGAGTAATCTGGAACGCTCGCTGGAGTGGTATACAACGGTCCTGGGACTAGAGTTTGTCCGTGGACAGGTTCAACAGAATGAATACACGAGCCGGCTGGTAAACTTCCCAGATGCGCATTTGAAAGTGGCACAGTTGCGCATTCCTGGCGCAGGGCCGACGCGCTCGCAGCATCACCTGGAGCTTGTTGAGTATGTGTGGCCGCAGGGGCAGCGGCTGGAGTTAGCGACGAACAACGTTGGGATTGCGCACCTGGCTTTTGAGGTGGACGACATTCATGCCGCAGTAGCCCGCCTGCAGGAGATGGGTGTGCGTTTCAAGTCTGAGACGCCCAATGCCATCACCGAGGGAGTCAACAAAGGTGGTTACTCCATCTATTTGCTAGATCCGGACGGCATTACCCTGGAGCTGGTGCAACCGCCGCCTTCCTCGTGAGAGGCTCGCTGTGGCAGTAACTTATCGCTTGCTTTTTGAATAAAGAAGCTCCTTATTATAAAGGAGATATCCTTTTTTCTTGAGGTATGTGCTCGTCACTTTGAGGATCATTGCGCCTGGCTGGCTGCTGACGCAGTGATCCTCGAAAAGAATAGCTCTCCTGCTATCTCATCGGGCGATGCGCCCACTTGCCGATTGCGTGCTGGGGCTGTTACCGGCCAAAGATTCCAGTGACCCAGTCGTAGACCAGGGCTGAGGTCAAGGCAATGTTGTTGAGTCCACAGTGGCTATCGGCCCCATCGACGGAGGAAAGAGCGTGAAAGGATTTGGGGCACTGCAGTGCTTCATAAAATTGCTGGGCCTGTGCTCTCGCCTCAGCTCCTTCCCCTTCTGCTGACAGAACCAGGGTGGGACAGGTAATCTTCTGTTCTAACCCTTCCAGAGTGTAGGCCCTGGCCTTCGCGACAAAATCTGGAAACGAACTGGCTCCATTGTTCCAGAGCATATAGTTGTCTATCATGGCCTCCCAGGCCCAGTCTGAGACCGGCGCCTGCTCGCCGCGAGCCTCCGCTTCCTGCGCCTGCTTGCTCAACAGATCGTAGAAATTGCAAATGGGGGCATTGGCGATCAGGGCTTTGATCCGAGCATCATGGGCGGCGGCTCTGGGTGCGAGATAGCCTCCGAAGCTCATCCCATAGAGCGCCAGCCTCCTGTGATCCACATCGCGACGCGAGAGGGCATACTCAACCACAGCTCCAAAGGGGACCTCTGCGTCGACCCGCATGACCTGGTCGGGATGGCGGTGCAGAAGACCTCGCTGACCAGGGCCGTGAAAGAGCAGAACGTTCAGACCCCGTGCAAGAGCTTCGGGAACGCCGCCAAGAAAGTAGGTTTCCTCTCCATGCCCATCGCCTCCACCACTCAAGATGACCGTCGCACGAGGCTGGTCGTCCTTCCCCGCCTTGAAAAAGTACCCGGGCATGCTGACGCCGTCCTCGAAGGGAATAGCAATTTTCTCGACCGGCGTCTCGAACAGGACAATGGCTTGATCGAAGGCGACAACACTTTCAAAGTAGATGGCGTCGAAGTTGGCCCGGTCGTGTCGGTCGAAGAAGAACTCAGCAGCGCGCAAGTAGTTGTACGCTCGCAAGAAGTGGGCCCGGGCTGTCTGGTGTTGCCCCAGCGCCAACGCCTCTTGTGCTCTCCTGGCATTGTGCCGCCCCTGCTCGGCCCAGGTTTCGATGTAGACATCTCTTGTCCCTCCCTTGCGCGCAATATCATGGGCGACTCTCAACACTTCGCCAACCGATGCCGCGCCATACAATTCATAAGCCAGGGTTCGAAGATACTGGAGATCGACTAACTCACTGGCCGCCAGATGCAGGCGACCATCACTGGCTTCCAGCTGCAGTGGATTTGATGACATGAGGTCCTCTTTTTCTCGTTTCTCTCAAGGCTCAGGTGGCCCTCAGCTCACAACATCACAACAGTCTGTCGGATATCTGCTATACTGTCGTGAGAAACAGTATAGCATTGGAAACCTTGCATCGCACTCATCAGTTCCTCAAAACTGTTACATATTCGACAAGGAGCAGATTTTGATGAGGAAAAAGACCGATTTGCGAGTGAGGCGAACGCAAATGATGTTGCGCAAAGCGCTTATTGCGCTCATCGAAGAACGAGGCTTTGAAGCGGTGACCGTGGGTGACATTGCCGAGCGAGCAATGGTCAATCGCACGACGTTCTATCTTCATTATCAAGATAAGTATGACTTGGTGACGAGCATCTTCAAGGAAGCGATTGATGAGCTTTCCCAAAGTCTCGGGATACCGCAAGAGGGGCCAGGCCGTGTTGATCCAGAACAACCCCCTCAGACGTGGGTTAAGCTCTTTGAGCACTTCGCTGAGCATGCCAGGATGTATCGGGCTCTGCTCGGTCAGCGTGGAAGCCCCTGGTTTGTGGCGCAGATGTGTGAGTATATTGCAGACCTGGTGCACAAGCGCCTAGAGGCATCCCGGCAACCATTCCAGCGGTACAGAATGCCTTCCGCGATCGCCATTGCTGCAGTATCGAATGCCTTTATTGGCATGGTCACCTGGTGGCTCGAAGGCGAACTGCAGTATACCCCCAGACAGATGGCAAGTTGGTTTCTCCGTTTTGCCCTTTACGGATACTATCATGCCCTGGGCTTCGATACATTTCTCTTACCCGAGTGATATGAACAGGCAAAAATAATTGCTAGCTGTAAAAAACATTTTTGGATATAACGATATATCTAAATAGTTCTTCAAATTCCGTTTCACCTTATTGTGGTTGTCCTGATTACAGAAATACTAACAAATGCCAGCACTGCCTTGTTCCTTGCCTCTTCGGTGGAGCTGCTCTATAGAGTAGCACCAGCTCTTTCTTGACCATACCAACCTCATCTGTGCTATTCTCGATGCGGAGCGGCTTCTGAGCTGCGTGATCCTAAGAAAGCACCCTGGGGGCGTCCATTGGGCGAAAGCTGGTGCTCTCACTGATAGCAGGAGACAGAAGACAACGGGCGCACCGATCGACTATACTAGAAACAGCGGTGGCACTCACCGTAACGCGACTTGCCCTCTTCCGAGGGGACAGAACGACCAGCATGCAGAAAGGAGCCTTCATGAACGAGCCAGATGCAGCAGCCGCCCCGGCCAGCCAGACGGGGTCTTCCCCCTCGGCATCTTCCGCGACCGCCAGGAATACCTACATCATCGATTCCGATCAGGCTGCCGAGTTGGCACGCCTGATGCAGCAGGATCGGCTGCTCACGGAGGCGATGGGGGGCCTCTTGCCGGAGGAAGGGATCAGCCTTCCCGAGACGGGCCGTGTCCTCGATCTGGCCTGTGGCCCGGGCGGGTGGGCCTTAGAGCTGGCCTTTCGCTTCCCCAAGGCGGAGATCATCGGCATCGACATCAGCCCGTCAGTTGTTGAGTATGCCAACGCGCAAGCCTGGTCACGTGGCCTGGAGAACGCCCACTTCCAGGTGGGCAACGTCATGGACCCCCTGCCTTTCCCTGATCGCTCCTTTGACCTGATCAATGGGCGACTCCTCTTCGGCTTCATGCTGCCAGCGGCCTGGCCGCGACTGCTCGCCGAATGCTTCCGCCTGCTCACCCCGGGCGGCTTCCTGCGCTGCACCGAAACAGAGCCGCCGCTCACCAGTAGTCTCGCCTTCGAGCGCTTCAGCGCCTTGGGAACCGACGCCCTCAAGCGAGCAGGCCAGAGTTTCTCGCCCGATGGGCGCCACATCGGCATCACCCCGGTCCTGCCGCGACTGGTGCGGCAGGCTGGTTTTGAGCGAGTGCGGCTCCGCGCCAGCGCTATCGAGTGGTCAATGGGAACCGAGGGACACTATCCTGTCTTTAAGGACTATCTCATCGGGCTGGAGCTGGTGCAGCCATTCCTGGCGAAGGTAGGCGTAGCGACAGCCGAGGAGCTGGCCACCCTCTATCAGCAGACCATTGCCGAGATGCAGGCCGATGACTTCTGCGCCCTCTGGACTTTGCTGACCGTCTGGGGTCAGAAGCCGGCCACGCATACGCACCCAGAAGCCTCCCCGGCAGCCGGCTAACGGCTCTCCGGTCAGTGTATGAATGCACGCCTGAAAAAAGGCTGTGGCCGTTGAGAGACAAAAGCGCCCGTTTCTGGCGGGGATCATGGCACGGCATGGCAGAGCCGC
Source organism: Thermogemmatispora onikobensis (assembly GCF_001748285.1). Taxonomy (NCBI): domain Bacteria; kingdom Bacillati; phylum Chloroflexota; class Ktedonobacteria; order Thermogemmatisporales; family Thermogemmatisporaceae; genus Thermogemmatispora; species Thermogemmatispora onikobensis. Next base: position 129,953 of record NZ_BDGT01000006.1, read on the forward strand.
CGCTGCACTGCGATCCTCGCCTGGCTCTGGAGTAGACAGGGGAAGCGTTTCTACCCGGGAGGGGGAATCTGCGATCAAATACCGGGGGATAATCAGTCAGCCGTAAGCGAGGGGCCTCTCTCATCTACAGACTGACATGTTGTGCGGATGTCTCTTCTGATTGCATCCTCACGTGATGATGGCTTTGCCACTGACGTATTCCCTATAGGCTGGAGTATCGAGATGCACGTTGCACATCCCGAAAGGAGCAGTTCATGGCGCACTATCTCTGGCTGGGACTGCGCCAACAGCGGGGTCGGACTTTGCTCGCCAGCGTCGGTTTTCTGGTCGCCGCCTGCGCGCTACTACTGCTCTCCGCCGCCACGCAGGCCACCGTCTTCCGCACCACGCAGCTCATCAGTCTGCACTGGCGGCCTACCTATGATCTGGTCGTCGTCCCTGCTCATCAAGCGGTGCCCTCGCCGGGCAGCAGCATTCCGCCCGATCAATTCGAAGGCTTCACTGGCAGGATCAGCATGCAACAGTATGCCGAGATCCAGCACCTGCCTGGTGTCAGCGTAGCCGCCCCCATTGCCTTCATCAGCTACGTTCAGTATCCTATGTCGACCATCGATTTCGGCTCCTATCCCCCGGGCTTCTATCAGCTCAGCTGGACCCTCACCGCCTCCAACGGGCAGCGATCGATCGTCGAATATCAGACCACCACCATCGTCTACGCCCTCAAAGGTCACTGTCCACCCACGCTGGCCGGACGCTTCTGCCAGCCGCTCACTCAGAAACAGTTCGCGCCCTTGCAGGCGATCGGCGTGGGAGACTACTTCTACTCGGCTGATACTTATTTTACGGGCGTGCCGAATCCGGGGGCTTTCCTGCTGGCGGCCATTGATCCTGTGGCCGAAAACCAGCTCGTGCATCTCAACCAGAGCCTGGTTTTCGGCGGCCCCTTGCCTGAGCAGATCACCCTCGCCCGTGATCCCGAGTACCCCATGATCTCGGGCGTCACTGCATCGCAAAAGGTGCCTAACTACGACGTTCCCCTTCTGATCAACACGCAACTGCCCGGCGCCATCAGCCTGCACGTTTCCTTGAGCCGCCTGGTCACCGCCAGCACTGACCCTCAGCAGATCGCCGCGCTAGGTGGCAGCGCCTATCTTAACAGCGCTCCCAGGCAACCCGTCTTTGTCAGCAACGTCCCCTTGCCTCAGAACGATCTGCAGCTCTTCTCTGAGGGCAATGATCTGGTGCTGCGTGGCTCCTCTCTCGTTGTAGGGCACCCAGGCTATACCAAATTTCCCCTCAATTTCACGACCAGCCCCTCCAGCCTGACCTATCGCCCAACGACGCCCCCGCCTGGTGCCAGAGGTCCCGCCTACACCCTGGTTCCTGGCTCGCAGCAACCCCCGCCAGGCACCTCCGGCAGCGAGGTAGCCTTTCGCTCCCTGAACCCGCTCCCCGGCAAGCTGACACCGCAAAAAGGCTTTCTTGGCCAAAGCTTTGCCTATGAGACCACCTTTGATACCATTTATAATAACGCGGCCTACACCGCTCGGCCGGTCGGTCGCTTTGATGGCAGCCGTCTTGCTGCCTCCTTTGGCGATGCCCTCAACTGGCTACCCGAGAACACCTATACTCCTTCTCCCGTCATCCTCCGCTACAATGCCCAGGGTCAGCCGGTAGCTCCCGTCTCGCTCTTGCCGACCACCAATCAGGCCGGCTTCACCCTTGAGCCGCCCTTAGCGCTAACCACCCTGGCCGCCGCTCGTCAGATCCTTGGCGACCGTTGCATCAGCGTCATCCGCGTCCGCGTGGAGGGCAATGTCACCCCCGATCAGGCCGGCTGGGAGCGCGTTGCCCGCGTGGCCCAGGAAATCCACGACCGCACAGGTTTAGAAGCCATCGTGACCCTGGGCGCGTCCCCGCGACCGACCCTGGTCTATGTTCCTGGTCTGCAGGCCGGGCAGATGCCGGGAGTGACCCAAACCATCCCTCCCATCGGCTGGGTGGAAGAGCGCTGGATCACCATTGGAGCTGGCCTGATCTACCTGCACCAGCTCGGTACTATCCAGAGCCTGTTACTCTCTGGGGTCCTGCTGGCGTCCCTGGGGTATGTCATCCTGACCATGCAGGCGCTCCTGGTCACCCAACGGGGCGAATTAGCCATCTTATCCGCCTTGGGCTGGCGCTCCTGGCACCTGGCCACGCTCTTGCTCGGTCAGGCGCTGATCCTCGCCCTAAGCGGTGGCCTTGTCGGTAGTGGCCTGGCCTTGCTCCTCTGCAAGCTACTCGGGCTGAGTCCTCCCACAGTGCTCATTGTCTGGACCTTGCCAGCTATGCTCGGCCTGGCACTGCTCGGCGTGCTCGCTCCCCTTGGGCGCATCTGGAGACTGCAGCCAGCTTCTCTGCTGCGTAGTGGCAGCGTAATCAGGCCGCAGCATCTACCAGCTACTCCCACGCGGCGGAGCGCGAGCCTGGGGGTGCGCCTCTTCCCGCTGACAACCCTGGCTGTGCGCAACCTGATCCGTGTGCCACTTCGGACACTGCTGCTCGTCAGCAGTCTGCTCCTGTCGACGCTGCTGCTAGTAGTGACCATCATGGGCCTGCTCGCCTTCCGCCAGCAGCTGCAGGGCACGCTCCTGGGCCAGGAGGTCCTGCTGCAGACCGCGCTGCCCCAGCTTGCCAGCGTTCTCTTCGCTATCCTGTTGACCTTCCTGAGCGTGGCCGATCTCCTGGTCCTGGAGGTCCACGAGCGCCAGAGTGAAATCGCCCTCTTGCAGGCTGTAGGGTGGACTCCCCGACTGGTTCAAGGCATGGTACTCCGCGAGGGCCTCCTGCTCGCTCTGATGGGTTCGCTGCCGGGCCTGGGTTTGGCCTTCGCTCTCCTCCGCTTCCAGCAACAGCAACCGGCGCCAGCAATGGCCCTGCTGGTGGGAACAGGTGCTGTCGCCTTCTTGCTCCTGGTCACTGTCCTGGCCACGCTGCCGGCCCTACGGCTCATCGGTCGTCTTCGTTTGCCAGAGATTCTAAGAAGGGAGTAGCCTCTCAGCCTATGGAAGCAGCACAACGACCGGAGCAACCGCTCCGGCTCACCGTCAGCCATCTGAGCAAATCCTATCCCAGCCCTGCCGGTCCGGTGGAAGTGCTCCACGGTCTCAGCTTCGAGGTAGAGGGCGGGGAACTGCTCGCCGTTACCGGCCCCTCTGGCACCGGCAAGACCACCTTGCTGATGTTGCTGGGGGCTTTGGATAGGCCGGATGAGGGAGAAATCTGGCTCGGAGAGCAGGCCGTCCATCGCTTACGGGGAAGAGCCGCCGCCGATTTTCGACGCCGTACCGTTGGCTTTGTCTTCCAGCTCTTTTACTTGCTGCCCCATCTGACGGCCCTCGAAAATGTCATGGTCCCCTTGCTGCCCTATCGGCGCAGGCTCGACTTCGATCTGCGGACCCGCGCCACGGAACTGCTCGAACGGGTCGGGATGGGCCATCGTTTAGGCTATCCGCCGGCGAAGCTGTCCGGCGGCGAACAGCAGCGGGTGGCAATCGCACGGGCGCTCATTCACTCCCCCCAGGTCTTGCTGGCTGATGAGCCAACCGGCAATCTTGACCCGACAACAGCAAGGAACGTTCTGGCGCTCTTACGCGAGGTGCAGCGGCGTGAGGGACAGATGGTCATCGTTGCCACCCACGACCCCCAGATCGCTACGATGGCCGACCGGCAGATCCGCCTGGGATCTGCCGGCGAAGCAGCTCCCTAAACGGGCGCAAAGACCGTGCGTGGGCTGCTCGTCCTGCGCCTCTCCTTAGCTGCACTGGCCGCCTGGCCCCAGCAGCGGCGAATGCACCACGTTCGGACTGGAGACGAGCACTCCGCCCGGCTCAGGGAAGGTATGATCAGCCGGCAAGGTCCCACTCCAGGTAAAGGAATAGGTTTGCGTGGTGACTCCCGGCCCAACCGTAAGCATCTGCGTATTGTCGCCGCCGCTGCGTCCGTTATCAACGGTATAGCCAAACTTGATGATCCCTCCCGCGCTACCAGGAGCGATATGGAAAGTGGCCGTATAGGTCACCGTCAGTCTCGTGCCGCAACGGATACCACTGATAGTGCTTGGGCTGACGCTCATGCTGACCGAGGTCACGCGGAAGGGAGCGGGCGAGCACAGTCCGGCTGGCTTAACCAGCGTTGAGATGAGCTGGTTGGGGCTGGTGACAAGGACGCCCCCCGCGCCGGGGGCCGTATGATCAAGCGGCAGGGAACCATGCCAGCTGAAGGTGAAGGTCTTGCTCGTCTCCCCTGGCAAGAACTGCAGACTGGTGCTCTGTTCGCTGCGCCCGTTATTCATGGTATAGGCAAATTGCACAGTATGAGGAGCGCTCTGGTCAGGAACTGCGTGGAAGGTGGCTGTGTAGGTCACCGTCAAGGCGCTGCCGCAGGTCTGGCCGGCGATCGAGGCCGGGCTGACGGCCATATCTACCGCTGTGATTTTGAAAGAAGTCTGCTGCCCTGTCGCGGTCGATGTAGGGGTCGTGCTGGCGCTCGAAGAGGCGCTTGTGGGCGGCGGAGAAGCGGCGCCCCCCGTGGTGGGAGAGCTGGCCGGGCTCCCGCTACAACCCGCCAGGAAGGCCAATGCCAGCAACAAAAGAACGATTGGCTGAACACACTTTTTCATGAAGAATATCCTGTTCTTTCTGAAAATGAGACATGAATAAAGGCAATTCTATAGAATCTGAAAAGCAAGCCAAGGAGCTGATGCGGTTTTCACGCCGGCATTGTTCCCGAGCGTGGCCTTTCCTATAGATTACCACAGGGAGGCGCTCCCAACTGTGAAATCGATCACACTCTGCTGACAACCCTGGTTGACGGCAGCGACGGTAGCGGCCTTCTGCCATCTCTCTGGCAGCCTCCTGGCCAACCAGCTGCGGCAGCGCTCTTCCAGCAGTGCTGCGGGCTTCCCGCTCAGGGGCTGACTGGAAGAGCGCCCCTGCTGCCAGTGCCAGGGATGCGCCAGACAGCCAGAGACCAGAGGCGCAGGCCAACGGCAGGCTGTTCTATCCTTAGCGCTCTGATCGTTGGTCGGACGCAGGAATTCCCTGACGCTGACGTTGCCTTATCAGCAGGAAACAGGCCACCAAAAGAAGATCGAGACCCAGCATAGCCACATAAAAGCCGGCTCCCAACACGCTGCGCTTAATCGCAAGAGCCAGCGACCCACTATAGAAATCGAGCACATCTTTGAAGGTCACCACGGTAATTGCCCCCAGCAGCACGGCTGCCACGATCTCCCAGACGGCGCGCCGGCCAGGCGCCAGCCAGCGCCTGAGTACCAGCAAGAGGACCAGGGCAGCGATCGCCAGCAGGCAGAGACCCTGGCCGCCAGGCAGGCCGGTTTGCCAGCCGCTGAGCACCAGCACGGGCTCGCCGGGACGATTGAGCACGGTCGAGCGCCAGGGCAGAAAGACCGAGACCAGTAGCGCCAGCGTTCCCAGAGCAAACAGACCCTCGGCAACGCTCAGCAAGTTGAAGTTAAACCGGCCCTGACGATCCCGGTGAGAAGAAAACGGAAGTAGATTCTCTTGACTCACGAAAGAGGCTCCTGGAAGGAAGCTGATGAACGCTGACGGCGGAAAACGGAAGCAGGACGTGAGGCCACACAACAGCCGGCCTTGAAAACAGCCTCGATCTGCCTGAGATTGCCGGGGTACTCCAGCGGATTGGCCCGCAGCAGCAACAGATCGGCCTGGTAGCCGGGACTGAGGCGGCCCAATAGCGTGCCGCGCCCGAGCTGCGCCGCGGCGCTGCTGGTAGCTGCGGCGATAATCTGCGCTGGTGGAATGCCAGCCGCGAAGAGCAATTCACACTCGCGCAGCAGCCCGGTCCCGAAGGAGACGCCTGGATTGCCAGCGTCGCTGCCCACACCAATGAGCACCCCATGCTCAGCGAGGCGCCTGGCGTTTTGCATCGCCTGCTCCAGGAAGCGAGGCGCCAGTTGCTCAATAGCGGCCAGCGTTGGCACGTAGCAGATCTGGCGCTCTCGCAGCTGGTCGAGCAGCTCCGGCTCGCACGTCGCCTCGACGGCGTCGCAAACAATGCCATGCTCGATGCCATCGCAGCCGAGCAGCACCGCCTCACGTACATCTGCCGCCGTCATGGTATGAGCAACGACCTTCAGGCCGTGGGCGTGGGCCGCGGCGACGATGGCTGCAAAGACCTCGGGGCGCAGCTTGGGGACCTGGGCCTCCTCCTGGGGAACGATCAAACAGGCCGTGGAGACGACCTTGATGAAGTCGACGCCACTGGCGGCGAGCTGGTCGACCACCGCACACGCTTGCTCTGGCTCGCTCAGCTCACGGGTGGCCGCTCGCCGCAGTGTCGTCAGTCCATGAAAGAGGCTGGTGGTGGGATGGCCACCGGGTGCCGTCAGGAAAGGACCAGCCACAACAAGATTGGGAAAAAAAGGGCTGCGCGCCGCCCCCGCTCGCAGGCGAAGCAGCACCTCTGGCCAGCCTCCCAGATCGCGCAGCGTGGTCACCCCAGCCCCCAGCGCCTGACGGCCATGCCTGGCCAGTACGCGACGAAAGTCATCGCTACCCTGAATACGCTCCTCGCCGGGCGAGGTAACGTGTGTGTGCATATCGATCAGGCCGGGCAAGCAGTAGAGGCCAGAACAGGAGATCTCTTCTCCTGCTCCCCGGAGCGGCTCGCGAGCGCGGGCCTCCGTAATGGCCTCGATGCGTTCCCCCTGCAGCCAGAGATCGCACCCTTCCCTGATGCCCGCCTCCGCTCCGCCCTCAATCAGACGGACGTCCCGCAGGATCGTGTAGCTCATTGTCGCTTCCCCTGAGACCTCAGCGCAGCATGCGGAAGAAGGCCGCCGACAGGCCAAGGGCGGCGCCACAGTACAACAGACAGCCGACGATATTGGCGAGCGGCGCGCTCCCTGCGCTCCCCTGCAACATTGCGCTGCGCAGCAGCTCAGCAACCATATAGGAGGGTGTGAAAGGAGCGACTTTAGAGACAATATCTGGCAGAATCTGCAGAGGTAGCAAGATACCTGTCAGAAAGGTCAGAAGAATGTACAGGCCCTGGCTGATGATGTTGCCAATCTCGACGCGATCCGTAAAGGAGGCAATGACCTGCCCCAGCAGCAGAAAGACAGCTGAGCCGAGAACGATGAACAACAAGGTCAGTGGGGCGTAGAGCGGGTTAAAGGTGAAGTGAAAGACCAGACTGCCGACAATGATCGCTACGATGGTCTGGACGACGATCACCAGCACCTGAGTGCAGGCGCGGGCCAGCATGACCTCCCAGGGCGCCGTTGGAGTTACCAGGATGCGCCGGAAGATGCCGCGTTCGCGCCAGGTAATCATCGCTGTGGAATTCCCCATGAGGCCAGAAGCGATCATGTTCATCACGATGATCCCTGGCAGCAGCCAGACTGAATAAGAGACGCCGCCGCTGCCGGGCAGCGGAATGACATTCTGACCGAAGACGAAGCCGAAGAGCAGCAGCGAGCCTGTCGGGACGAGCAGGCTGAAGAAAAGCAAGGTGCGGCTGCGAAAAGCCAAAATAGTGAAGAAACGAAACTCAGTGACAAAGCGACGCATAGGCGATTCCTTTCTCTCTCATCTCGAATGGCGAGGCCGAACGAGGCAGCGCTGAGCCGGACGTGCGGGGGGGCCAGCCCTTAGTCCGCTGGTCCGATGCTGCGGCCCGTCAGCGAGAGAAAGACGTCTTCCAGATTGGGCTGGCGGATCGAGACGTTTTGCGGGCGGCTTCCTGTCTCCTGGCCGATCTCCTCCAGCAGGGCCAGGACGTGCTGCGGATCGCTAGTCTGCACACTCAGCAGGCCGTTGTCGCTACTCACTGCCTGGACGCAGTCCGCCGTTTGCAGTCGCTGCAGCTTCTCGGCTGGCAGATAGAGGCTGGCCCGCACTGTTGAGAGATTGCCCATGCGCTCGATCAGCTCGCGCGGTGTGCCCAGTGCCAGAATCTTGCCGTGATCGATGATCCCCACGCGGTCGCAGAGGATCTCGGCCTCCTCAATGTAATGCGTCGTCAGAATGATGGTTTTGCCTTCGCTGCGCAGACGGCGCACGATGTCCCAGATATGATGACGCGCCTGGGGATCAAGCCCGGTGGTTGGTTCGTCCAGCAAGACGATGGCTGGCTTATGGACCATCGCCAGCGCCAGCGTCAGGCGTTTCTGCTGACCACCGGAGAGTGTGCCGATGCGGGCGTTGCGCTTCTCGGCCAGGTCAAAGCGCTCCAGCAGCGCCAGGGCCTCGGCCCGCGTTGGAAAGGTGTTGTAAAGTGCTCCGTAGAACTGTATGGCCTCAATAGCCTTCAAATCGGTGAAAAGCGTTTCATCCTGAAGTTGCACCCCCAGTATGCTCTTCACTTTGCGGGGATGACGGGCGACATCATAGCCATTGACGGTGATGTGCCCCTCCTGAAAGCCGATGAGTCCTTCAATACACGAGAGCAGGGTGGTTTTCCCGGCTCCGTTGGGGCCGAGCAGGCCAAAGCATTCACCGCTGCAGATCTGCAAGGAGACCCCATCGAGGGCCTTCAGGCTCCCGTAGGACTTGTGTACGCGCTCTATTGAGATGATCGCGGCACTGTTCCCGCTCACGACGCTGACCTCCTTCCTTACGCTCAATGGTTGGTTGCAGGCGCTCTCTTATCCTTCTGGCCACGCTTCTGCCAGGGCTGCCGCTAGCGGCAGCTCGTAATATTGACCCGCGAGTCGCTCGGGTGCGATCAATACCTGAGCCAGCGCCGTCGCTCCTCTTTCAAGGCCAAGCAACCTGTTGACTCCTTCGATGGAGTAAGCCAGGCTGGTATGGCAGCCCAGGCCGAGCAACGCGGCGGCCAGATAGAGGCGCTGAATGGCGCTCCCTGCCAGCATGTTCTGGATACGGTACCAGCGGGGTCCGTAGCGGCGCACTCCTTCGCTATACTCTCCGACCGGGAAGATATGCAGATTGATGTGATAGACATTATGATAGCCGGTATGAGCCACGATTTGCTGTAATTGTAGACGGCTATCTCCTGGCCTGACAAGCTGCCAATAGCGAGCACCGGGTGTATAACAGTAGATGCCGGGATCGAGGCCATGCACGCCAGCGACGAGACAATAGAGCAGCAGGCGAGGCGGGCAGGACCCGGAGGGGGTGAGATCGCTCTGTAGAGCGCGCCCAGCAGCATAGAGCAACTGTGCGCACTGCTGCTCACTGATGAGGCCAGGCTGGAAGTAGTAGCGCGCTGAATGGCGCCGTGGCGTACCCCTGGCCAGCTCCAGCCCGAGATCGTCGCTCATAGCAATGGTGGCCCCTGCGGCTGGTCCCCGCAGGGTCCCCTCTGCCCCGAGGTCCCCAGGCTGAGGCTGAGGGTGGCTACGTGCCCTGATCAGCGAGGCGCGATGCAGGGCTGCGGAGAGCGGCAGACTACTGAGGGGCTGCAGACGCGCCCGCTCGTCTGCCACGCTGGACGGCGAGGCAGCCGCTTTCTGCCAGCGCTGCCAGCCAGCGCCTGGAGCGCGCGGCCTATCTCCAAGACTGAAGACGATGACCGCATACGCGCTCTCATAGGCCTCGTCCAGCTTCAGCAGAGCATTGACAGCGCTATCAACAAAGCGGAAATGAACGCTACTCTCCAGCCCGTAAGAGCTGCCGACCGCCAGCGCCTGGCCCAGCACGATCCCCAGGTCGAGACCTTGCAAGCGGTAGGCAAATTCACCATATTTGAAGGCGTTCTTCCAGAAGAAGCAGCTCAGGACCAGCGCGAAATCGGCGTTGCAGGCCGGTGGCTCTAGCAGCGTCTCCAGCAGCGCTGTCAGGCACTGGTTGTCCTGCTCTGAGCAGGCCCCGGCGTCCTGGATCACATCCAGAGCGTGGTGGATGGGGTCATAGTGGTAGACACCGGCGGGCAGAGCCTGACCGGCGCCGATCACGGCATAGACCTCACAGGGGTAGAGGCCCCCGCCGGAAGGCACAGGCCGCAGCAGATCCTGCTTGAAGGGGTGGGTGTGTGGGTCAAGGATCGGCAGCGTGCTCCCGGCGGCGATGGCGTTATAGCTCTCGGCCCCGGTCCAGCGCTGGCGCGTCAGACCATAGATAGCGGCCAGCATCTGGCCGAACTGAGCAGCCCCAAACGGCTGGCGAGCTTTCTCCTGGCTGGCCCCTGGTAAGGGCGGCCTCAGAAAAGCCAGGCGCAGGCAATCGCCGCCGCGATAGACTTTATATTTCAGCGGAGCGTGCTGCCAGTCCACTACCTCGCGCTCCGGAAAATGCTGGGCCTCCGCAATATAGCGCTGGAGCGCTGTCAGTGGCGCTTCCTCTGGCGGCTGCCCGAGCGGCGAGGCCCTGCGCTCAGGCTCCAGCATGCTGTCTCCCTCCTTCTGCTGGCCAATATGGTGGCCCTGGCCAGGTCCCATCGCTGAACGCGCTGACCATCTCAACGGCATCGATCTTGAAAGCCTCCTCGACAGCATTAGCGGCCAGGTGGCAGAGCAGAAAACGATCGAGCGGACGCAGGCCCAGCCGACTGAAGTGCAGGTAGAGCAGATTCAGTACCAGACGATAGCTCTGGAACCAGCGATCGCTGTAGAGCGCCTGCTTGCGCTCCTGATCACGCTCCAGAGCGCTATGGAAGGCGCTGGCGGCCAGATTCCTGTGCACGGGTGGGCGGTCCCCCGCGTCCGTCTCCAGACTGGCCATGCTCAGGTCGATCTGGCCGGAGGCAAGCAGCTGCGCAGCGCGCTCCTGATAGCGCTGCATCAGCTGGGACCAGGTCAGAGCGAAAGGAAAGGTATCCTGCTCCTGATCCAGGGCGGCCACTACCTGCCGTAGCCTGGCGACCAGTGTCCTGGCCTGTTGCCGATAGCGGCTCTCAAGGAGGGCGCGCGTCCGGGCAGGGTCGGAGCTGGCGATGATAAAGCCCTCGGCATGAGAGCGGTAAGAGAGAAAGCCGCGTGCGAGATGCTGGCCCTGCCGATGGGCCACAGTGATCATCAGATCGAAACAGAGGGTCAGTAGCGAGTGGCCCTGACGCAGGTAGGCCAGCATGGCAAAGGCCAGGTCATTGGTGTCAACATAGAAATCTTCGAGCAGGCTCGCCAGGGCCTCGGAGCCGAGCACCTGCAGTCGACGGTCGTAGGGCAGATACTGGATCGAATTGTCGGGATAGAGCGGAAAAAGCGGCCCGATCTCCTGTTCCTGACGCGCCAGCGTGGCATAGAGCGGCTTCAGCTGCTCCTCGTCCAGGCGAGTGGTAGAAGGGTGCTGGCGCAGGTAGCTGCCGACAGTCGACTCGATCAGTGGCTTGAGCACGGCTGCAAACTGCGTCGGCGGGCAATAAAAGCGCAGGCGCAGGTGCGGGCCACGCAGCCAGTGACGTACGAAGAAGAGTCGGGGCGTAATCGGCCTGGCCTGCGCGAACAGCGGTTGAATGCAGTCGAGGAGCAGAGCATCCTTCTGCTCATCGTAGTAGTACACGTGGACACTCTGCCAGGCGCAGGCTTCGGAACGAGCGACGCTACTGCCAGACATGGCTTGCTCCTGTCTCTAGAATGGGCTGCCAGCGAACGGGTCGGGTTGCTGATTGGATGCGCTGGCCCGGCCCTCCTCACTGAGAGCGCACTTAAGAAGGTGAAGGACGTAGGCTTCTTCGAGGATCAGCAGCCCGAGGCGGTTATTGTGCATATGGGCGCAACGGAGCACAACGCTCAACGGCGTACCGATCGTGATCGACGACGGCCTCGCCGGCCTGGCGGACGGCGGTTGTGGCAGCAGCAGGCCAGCCTGATCCAGCTCCTGGAGCTTGCGGTAGAGCTGGCGAATGGAGCGCAGCCAGCGCCCGAGGGCCGTTGAGAATCCGTCGAGGTCTGGCTCTGCCTGGGCAGAGAGCTGCAAGAGCTGTGCGCTGAGCCGCTCAAGGCGCTGGCGCTGCTGCTCGTACTGCTGATCAAAGCGAGCCAGCAGCTGAGTGCGCAGGCTGGCGGGCATGCGCTCCCACGAAAAGTAGAAGTGTTCGATCACCCGGGCCGTTGCCGTGCGCGTCGGATCTTCCAGGGCGGCGGTCAACAGCATAGCCGCCGTGCTATGAGCCGTGCGCTGCTTGCGGTCGACGCCCTGTCTCAGCAGGGCCAGGGCGATGGCGCTCGACTCCCAGAAATGCTCTTCGATGGAAGGCATGGCCTGCTGCCCACCGTAGTGCTTATATTCTGGCACATAGGGCAGAAAGTGCACACTGTTATTCGGATAGAGCGGCCCGGACTCCGCGCGGCCAAACTCCATCAGGGAGAGATAGCCGCTGATCTCCTGGTAGCGCCCTGGGTCCAGCGAGTCGGGCGCTGGATACTGCTGAAAATAGCCAGTGGCGGCCTGGCGCACCTCGTCCATGATCGGCGCTGCAGCGCTGGCCGTCCGTGGCAAGAGGCGCAGGCGAAGATGTGGTCCTCCCTGCCAATAGCGCACGAAGAAGTAGGCGGAGATCAGGCCACTCTGCTCCAGGCGTATGAGCAACGGCTGGACGCAGCCGACCAGGAGCGCGCTCAGATCTCCGTGGTAGAAGAGATGGGCGCTGATCCAGCGACGCTGCTCCATCATCTCAGGCTCCCTGGTGATTGACTTCAAAGACATATTCACAGACGTAGCCACCCTCACGAGCAGGCAGCAAATCGGCCTCCGCTGGCAGGGCCTCCTCCAGTAGCAGACCGAAGCTGCTCTTCTCGATCAGGTGCTCGAACATGCTGAGCGAGAAATAGCTCTCGAAATCAAGATAGACCGGCTTACGCTCCTTGCCGAGTGAATAGGCGGAGCCATCAAGCCCTTCGGCGGCCTGGAAATCGAAAGGATTGACGCGCAGAAAGCAGCGCGCTGGCAGGCGATACTGCGCGCGCCAGCGCTGCACCTTCAGAAAGTAGTCAAAGTGTGACTCGCCTTTTTGACGAACGGGTAAGCAGGCCGGCGGCAGGTGCCAATGGGCGCGGTTGAGGCAGATCCGCCCTAAACAGGTACGCGGCTGGTAGCGCGGCTGCGGCTCCCGCGCCTCCTTACTCTCGTGCGCCAGGGGAGGAGCGAGCAGGAGCAGGCGCAGGCTCCACAGGCGCTCACCAGGCGTCTCGCCGCAGGCCCACAGCAGAAAACGGTAGAGCGGTGGCAGCCAGTAATCGGACATCAGACCCAGATGCATCGGCAGCAACTGGCGGTTCAAGCGCCTGGAGCGCAGCAGTAGCCGCTGACTGACTGGATCATGCTGGACCAGCAGGTCACTCAGAGGGAGCAGCTGCTCGGGGCTGCCACCGCTCGGACTGCCGGGATAAGCAATCTCGTATTCGCTGCCGGGCAGGCGCAGGTTCAGATTGGAGCCAAAGACACCCTGGATAGCCATCGGCAGTGGTCCCGCCCCCGCCGTATCGACCAGGGCTGAGGGAATGCCCTGCTTCAGGCTCTCGTGGGAGGCGGGAGCAAGCTGAGCTTCCAGGTAGCCCAGGCGGCGCAGATGGCGCCCGAAACCGCTCTGAATGGAGTTCAGCACCAGGTAACGCTGGCCGTCCTGCCAGTAGAGCTGGCAGTGGAGTGCCAGCGAGGACGGCAGCCCCACAGAGGCGGGACAGCGCTCCAGCAGAGCACGCAGCCGCTGACGATCAAGGGTGCGAATGCCGCTGACGCTGTCCAGCGGCTGGTCGGCCACTGCGCGCGCTATCTCCTGACGCAGGGCCATGATCTGGGCCAGCTCCTCCTGTTCAGCGCCGCTGTCAGAGAAGAGCGCGCTGAAGAGCTGCAGCGCCTGGGCAGAACCAGGAGCAGTCGACAGCATCGAACGCTCCCCTGCTGGCTGACTGAAGAGCGCGGGCGCCAGCTGCTGGCTCTCTCGATAGCAGTCTGCGTAAAAGGTCAGCAGGTCTACCGTCGTACCCACCCCATAGCGTCGGCTGAAGAAGGAGGCCAACGCCAGGCGACCGGTGAGCAGCGGATCGTAGAGGCCGGCCAGCCGCTGGACGAGGGCCAGATCGGCCAGGAGATCGCTCTCCAGAGCGGGAAGACTGCTGCCAGGCGCCGTCTTCAGCAGCCTATGCTCGTAGATCAGATTCTTAGCCGGCAGAGCAAAACCAGGCCGCTCGCTCAGGCCCAGCTCAGAGAAGAGACGCTCCAGCAGAGCGCGCAGCTGCTGCAGAATCGCGTAACGCTGGCGCGCCTCAGCCGTCCGCTCGTAAGTGGCCAGGGACTTGTGTAACTCCAGTAACAGCCCTCGTATCTCCTGAACGCGCCTCTGGTTGATAGGAGCGAGTGCCTCACAGAGGCGAAGCAGATAGTTCTGAGCCTGCTCAGGGATAGCGAAATCGAGCTGCAACAGGCCGCGCGTGCAGAGCTGATCGAGTGCTTGCGCCAGCTCCTGCCGCCGCCCCTGCGGGTCCAGAGCGCTCAGCGCCTCGAACAGCTCCCCATAGCTCAGCGGCTGCTGGTCCGTGACAAACTGAAGCACGGCGCGCAGTGATGGTGTGGCGCGTACCGCAGTCAGGCGCTCGCGGCCCAGCTCATCCCGGCTGATGAAACGTAGAACGCCGTCGCTGCTCGCGAGTGAGGGGTTCACACTCACGCGCAGAGAGGGGCGAAGCGCTGGCCACTGAGTCAGCGCCCGGGCGATATGGTCCAGCAGCAGCCTGTTCAGTTCGATGACACTCTGCTCCTCCGCTGACTTGTGCTGCTCAGTGCCAGCCGTCGTCATCTCCTTCTGCCGCTCCTGTGCTGCAGAGGCAAAGCGACCGTGGGCGAGGGCCGTAAAGGTACTATAGGGGCTGGTTTTGGCGGCCATGCGCGTGAGGTAGTTGAGCAGCCCGTCCTCTAGCTTGCGATCGAGAAAGCGCCCGGCCTCTGCTGGAGCTGCTGTCAGCCAGCGGCAGCAATCCAGGTAGAGGCTTGGGCTGGCGAGGAGCACGCCCTGGAGAAAGCGCTCTTGACTGACCAGAGCGCGCAGAGCCGCCCGGCGCTCGTCCAGCTCCTCGGCGAACACGCGGCGAGCTTCTGCCAGCAGCGTAGCGCGTTGCTGAAGCCCTGCCTGCCAATCTCCAATCGCGGCACGCAGCTCAGCGGGTAAGCAAGCCAGCAGGCCTGGAGCCAGCAGCGCTGGTGCTGGCTGGCGACCCTGAAAGAGAGCGCGCCGCAACTCGATCAGCTGCTGGCGTGGTCGGCGCTGCTCAGCGCCCGTCAGGTTGCCGATCACCGTGTGCAATTGTTCCGAGAGGGAGGTGCCGCTGCTGCTTAGCCTCTCCTCAAGGCGTAGCAGCTCCTGAATCAGCGCCAGGCTCCGCTCAAAGCGCAGCGTTGCCAGGGCCGTCAGCGGCAGACCGGCGACCCGTACGACATAGTCTCCTGACACGCGGCAGAGATGCTGCTCTTTCATGCCTCCTCTTCTTCTCTTCAGGGACGAATGCTATGCCGATAGCGTGCCCCGGCTCCCGCGCCAGGGCGCTCATAGCCAAAGGCGATCAGAAACAAAGGCGTCTCCACCTGCTCACTCAGGTGCAGCAGCTGTGCACAGCGATCGAGATGATAGCTATCGCTACAGCGTGCCACCAGGCCAAAGGCCGCGCTCAAAACAGAGAGGCGCTGCGCCACCAGGCCACACTCCATGTTCATGATGCGGTAGGCGCGGTTTCCCAGTGTGGCGCTGAGTGCGCCGTAGTTGGCAACCGGATAGGCAACAAAAGAAGCGCTGCCGCAGTGAACGGCGGGCGTACTGTGAATAGCCTGGATCTGAGAAGTCACCTCCTTCTGCTCAATCACATGCAGAGCGCTGCAGTGCTGGCAGAAGCGGTAGATCCCGGCGGGGATACCGGCAACATTGTTGATGGCTATGAAAAGCGCCAACGCGGGCGATGCCTCGGCGCCACCGAGGTCGCTCTCGTAAGGGGCCAGACTGTAGCGCACGACCTCCCAGAAAGCGGCCTGGCTCACAGGCTTGTGCAGAGGAAGGAAAAAGACGTCACCCGAGCTGCGCTGGTAAAGGGCCTGCACCAGCTCAAGCTCCTCCGGCCAGGGCGCTGGCGCCTCTAGCCGGACGGAGGTCTCTGCGCAGGCTGGTCTTGTGAGCGGCTGCGAAAGCGCCAGCTCGGCACTGCTCTCCAGCCGTGAGTGCTGGTCGATCTCCAGCAACTTCTGACAGCGCTCGCGGTCGAGTGCGCTCAACTTGATATGGGTTGGAGCGATGGCCTCGATCTCCGCCAGCAGGGCCTCGGCGCTGACCGCAGGGGCGGGCAGCTTTTTCTCCGCCCGCCGCTCGCCGTCGGCAGGATAGAGCACCAGCGCGGCGAAAGGACTCTCCTCACCTTCCTCAAGGCCGAGCAGGCGGATCAGGACGCGGTCGAGAAACTGGTAGTGGACCTGGACCGCAAGGCCCAGCGCGCCGCAGACCAGCAAGATGTTGCCGATCACCATCCCCACCTCCTGCGAGCACAGTCGATAAGAGAAGTTGCGATAGCGAAAAGCGTTCTTCCAAAAGTAAGCGCTAACGAAGAGCACACCCAGGCTGTCGGCCAGCTCGCAGCCGAGAGCCGCGCTCAGCACGGAGCGGTAGTCGCCCTGTCTGAGCGCGGCCAGGCCGTGATGCAGGTTGTCGTAGTGGTAGAAGCCCGGCGGGATAGAGGCCGATGCTGGCAACCAGGTGTAGAGTTCTGCAGGAAAGAAGCAGCGAGCGGAGGCGACCAGGCGATGGAAAGGCCAGCGCACATCGAGGCCACTATCGTGGCGCGAGAAGCCATAGCTGTAGTAGAGCAGGCAGGAGAGCGTCTGCTCATCCAGGGAGCGAGGCCCCTCCTTACTGCTGGGCCGGGCCTGACTGACAAAGGCCCCTCGTAGCTCGCCCAGGGAGAGCGGAAGAGACTGACTGAGCGGATAGTGGGGGACGCCGCGGTGGATCTTAAACTTCAGCGGTTCGCCGGGCATGCCCTCCTCGCCCTGACCCTCGGCAAAGAGGGCGGGCAGGCCATAGTAGGTAGCCTGCAGGTAGCGCAGACCGATCTCGCGATCTTGATTGCTCATAGGCGCTCCTTCCGCTCGCTCATGGAAATGGATGAGGATAGGGGTTGAGGTCGGCATCGGTCAAAGGCCGTGCTGCGTAGCCCAGCTCAAAAGGCAGCTCATAGAGGCGCTTGAAGCCGTAGCAGCGGCGAGCATGGTGACCGAAAGTCATCGGCAGCATGCCTGGCATCAGGACACGCGCGGCACAAAAACCCTCTCGTGCCAGTTCGGGCGTCGTCTGATCAACGGCAATTACATCGATACCGCTGCGCAGATAGCGCCCCATCACGTCAAGCACATCCTCGCGCAGATCTGTGTGGGCAGGCGGCTCATCGCCATCGAACGCCTCAGCAAAGGTTTGCCGATATGGTGTCTCGTAAAGGAAGGCCAGGCGTTCGAAAGCCTCTGGCAGACAATAGAGCAAAGCGTGGTCGCGCATCTGCATTACGAGCGAGGAGTCGGCCAGCATATTGCGAGCGCGCTCCCGTTCCTGGCGGTAGAGGCTGATATGGCTGCCGACGATCGGCGCCAGCTCCTGCAAAGCATTGATGAGGGCCTTCTCCGGCAGCAGGTGCGAGCCTGCGGCGCAGAGCACGCGCGGATAGTCCGGACGCTGCTGCTCATCGACGGCCATCACCCAAAAGCAGGGGATGCGCTCCGGCAGGGTGATGTTGAAGGCATGCACGCGATAGCCTGTCAGATGATAGAGGCGTTCGCACATCAGCCTGATCAGCGGGTCGCGCGCCGACTGCAGCTCGATACGCGGCATGGGCAGGCGCGCGTACCAGGTCAGCAGGAAGGCGTCGCGCTCGGCGATCTCTAAGATACCGTGCAGGAGAGCCTCCTCCAGACAGTTGCCGATCGCACAGCCGTTGGAGATCTCATAGACATAGGGTCTCTCACCTGACCAATGGTGGAGACCATAATAGACGTTGCATTCGGGTACCAGCACCGGCTGCTGACGGGCGAAGGAATAGCCCCAGACCCAATTGAGTACAAGATCGTCGCTATAGCGCACATAGGGGAAGTGGGGCAGACTATATTGCGCCTCGCTGTGCAAGCCCAACGTGCGCGGATCAATCGCCACCTCGCCTAATTCACGTCGGCTCGCGCGCACAGCGGTGCGCTTGCCGCCCGGTCGCATACCGGCGTAGCGCTCCAGGGCCTCGGCGATTGCCGCCACCTGGCCCTGTTCGTAGTTGAATGCCCTCCCAAAGCCGACCTCCTGACGTCTTCCTTCCTGCAGGGGGATGTGGGCGGCGAAATTCGCATAGAGGTTACTGGTATCCTTGGTCAGACCACGGATCACGCCGCACTCCGGGTCGACGTAGCGCGTCAGCAGCCGATCCTTGAGAGAGAGCAGATCGCGCACGCGATAGGTCTGGGGAGCGAGCTTCTGCCGCGCCACCAGCGTCATGGCGGCCTGGACAGCGGCGGCGCTATCGGCTGGCAATGCCGCGCAGTCAGGGCAATGTGGTTCAGGCAGGAAGGGGTGGCGACTGATACTCAATGTGGCCAGATCTAGATAGAGCAGGGCGTTGTAGGTCAGCATTGTCTCCGGGTCGCGCCCAAAGCGAGTGACCTCCAGCGCAACCAGCTGTGACAGGATGGTCTGGGCAGAAGCAGTCAGCCAGGCTCTGGCCTGAGCCGAGACCGGGTCTGGAGACAGCTCTGAGCGCGCTTGCTGCGCCAGATAAGCGCGCTCCGCCTGAAACTCTTCCGCCTGTTTATGCGCATTGACCCGTCGGCGCTCAGCGCAGGTGGCGCAGGCGCTGCGTCCTGGCAACACACAAGGGCCAAGCACAGCGCACCCCGGCTCGATCGAAAGCCCTAGCCAGGGCGTCCCATTGGCCAGGCTCCAACGATTGGCCTCCTGCAACAACAGCCCGTGCCAGCGCTCGCTGATCACCAGCAGCAGCGTACAGGCCGGCCCCGACGCTGCCTGCAGATTGGCCCGCGTCACCTCCACAGGCTCGCCCCACTCCTCCCGCAGGCGCTCGCGAACAGTCTGTCCCAGCCTGCCTTCGGCCAGCAGGCCCAGCAGCGGCCTGAATTGCACTTCCTGCGCACTAGCAGTCATCGCCGGACCTCCCCAGGACAACACGTACGATATAGGGCAGCGCCGCGCTCAGCGCCGCATCGTGATCGAGCGGCACAATCAGCGCCCGCCGCCCCTGCGCCTGGAGAGCGGCGAGCAGCGCCTGCTGCATCTGCTCCCACGATTCCGTGAGCGGGTAGTGGGGAACGATTGAGGCAGCGCCGCGCAGGGCTATCGGCAGGGGCACGACAGGCGGCAGCGTGTAGTCAGTCTCCCCGTTATGAAGAGCTTGAGCCTGCTGGAGGCAGAGCAGCAGGCCCTCCTCAATGGCTGCCTGGGCCTGCAAATGACAGGTGTAGGCCCAGGTTTCCCCGTTGCAACAGAAAGCAAAGGCCAGCAGTCCCCAGTCAGCGAGCAGGACCGAGAGATCATAGACAGTAAGAGCAAAGCCTTGGAGGGTCAGCAGGTGCTCATAGCGTCGCGCTGCCTCAGAGAGAGCCAGGGCACCGGCTGCGACGCGAGGAAAAGGTTCGCGACCCGCCGCCAGTCGCTGCTCAAGCGCTGCAAGCCCATGCGTGAAGAGCGCACGACAGAGCGCCTCAGACCAACTCATACCGGCGGCCACCCCACGTGGCAGTGGCCGGGGCAGCTTTTCCTCTGCGGACAACGCGAAGATGGTTGCTGCCGGGACCAGGGCGATCCGCTCACCGGGCAGCTCCCAGGCCCAGAGATAGTCTTCCTCCGGATCGGGACAGGCCGCAGGCTCCAGGCTGCGAGTATAGCAAATAAGCGATTCCCGCGCCGACCCAGCCAGCTCCGGCGCGCTCCCGCTCAGGCTGCGACGAGGATCATAGCACCAGGCCGCGTAGCATTCGCAAGCACGTAGCGTAGCAGCCCGGCGGGCCGCGCCAAAATCGGTGCCCACACCGAACACACGCCAAGGCTCCGCGAGAGCCAGGTGGGGCGCTGGTCGTCCCAGGTCCACGCACGCTATATTTAAAGGAATTTGAGTGTAGTTATGTTCATCCAGCGTACTGAAAAGTCCGAGCCTCTCATCGAAGAGATGAGCCGCCTTGCGAGAAAAGTCCTCCTGTGAGAGTGCTGCTCCAGTGCTGCGCTCTACCAGCCGGTCTCGGAATTGCTGGGCTGTCAACGGAGCAGACTGACGGCAGCTGCGACAGTGGGGAGCGGCAGTGAAAGAATGGCGCTGGCTCTGGAGCGTTTCCAGATCGATGAGCAGCAGGTGACCCCTCGTCTCCTGCGGCCCTGCTTCAGTAATATATTTAAATAGTTCGAAGTTAAGAGTATTGGCGACCACGGCGGCGGTTGGCGCGGCCAGAGCATAGCTTATCGCGGCCTCTGGATGGTCGGCGAAGTCGTAGGGAGCGGCGACCGTCTCGGCAGAAAGATTGGCTTGTAAGCGAAGCCAGGCGCATTCCCAACAACCGTGCTCCATCTCCTGGCCCTCTTGAGGGGGGGAGACCAGCGGTCCCAGCCAGGCCTGGGTGTCAATGATCGTTGCAGTGAGGAAGAGCTTGCCAAGTTGGTAGCAGAGGCGGTTGAGCAAGGCGCTGCGCCGCATCATAGGCCGATCGGAGAGATGCAGAACGGCCTCAAACGGTGAGAGAGCACGGATCACGGCCTGCTCGTCGTCCCAGTTAAGAGGTTCGAGCAAGTGCAGCTGCTGGCGCGGATCGCGTTGATGGCGCAGGGCCAGGTAGTCCTGCAGGCGCTGGTGCTCTAGCGGGCATTCGCTGGTCATCAAGACGTGGACGTCTGCCAGGCCGCATTGTAGAGCGGCCTGCACGAGGGCCTGCAGCGTCAGACCGGAGCCGATCAGCAGCACGCGGCTCCGGCGGTAGCATTCAAAGCGCCAGGCGCTTGAATCCTGAAAAGCCTCGATGAAAGCGATCTCCGCGGCGTAGGTTGCCTGTTCAGCCGGGCTCAGCTGGTGGGGGAGGTCGGGGGCCAGATCCTTGATGAAGCCGCGGGTAGTCAGCACCTCGATGAGCCTGTTGATCAAGGCGCGGTGCTCTGTTGGGGCCTGCTGAGTGATCTCCTCCAGGGTATGCTGACCATCCAGATAGGGCAAAAGCAAGTCGAGCAGCCGGGCAAGACCTTTCCCTTTCAGGTGGAAGGCGCCCTGATTGTTGCGCAAGTAGACCCCTTCGGGGGTAGGAAAATAGAAGACATCGCCTCTCATCCTGGGGCGCATGGCCAGTTTCTCCCCTCAGCGTGCGCATAGATACTCTACAACGGTGGGCTGATTTGCAGCATAGAGGTGCAGGCATAGTGGCGCAGCAACGATGGGCAACTATGCTGCACCTCGGATGGGCCGAATTGGGCCGCCGTGGTTTCCTTCTAGCGGCGCCTGGGATCTCTATCCTGTAGCTCGTTAGCAGCAGCAGCAGCAGGGGATACAGCAGCTGCAGCATGCCGTGGGCAGGATAGAGGCGCCTATCTCGATCATGCCGTGGCCAAGCGTGAGCGCTTCCAGCCCGCTGTGATCTGCCTCGAGTGGCTGAATGCTCAGGTCGTCCAGTTGTAGCTCGTCCAGGTTCAGGTGAGAAAGTTCTTGCCTCAGGTCTTCCATGTGATGATCTCCTTTCTCCCGGCGGGAAGGTCGTGTATCGCTTCGGACGGCGCGTAGAGAGGCAGTGAGCTATGCCAGGGCCAGGGCTAGTCTATACCTACCAGCAGCAGCAGCAGAGGAGGCAGCAGCTACAACAGGCGGCCTGGCCAGAGGAGGCGCCGATCTCTACCATACCGTGGCCCGTGGTGAGCAGCTCCAGGCCACCTTCGGGGGAGAGCTTCAGGTCCTCGATCTCCAGCTCGTCGAGGGCAAGGCCATCGAGTTCAAGCTGAGCGAGTTCGCCGTGCAAATCTTGCATGAGTAACCTCCTTGTACATCATGTAGATAGGTAGGCGTCTGTGACATGAGGCAATACTTGCCCTGTGTGTTCCTTGTCTCTAACCCGCACGGGAGGCCGATCTGTTTCTCGACCGGCGCTTGCTATCCTATAAGGCTGTATGCCTTAGCCTAAACAGGGACAACAGCAGCAGACGAGGCAGCAGCTGCAGCAGGCGGCCTGGCCAGAGGAGGCGCCGATCTCTACCATGCCGTGACCCGTGGTGAGCAGCTCCAGGCCACCTTCGGGAGAGAGCTTCAGGTCCTCGATCTCCAGATCGTCGAGGGTGAGGCCATCGAGTTCAAGCTGAGCGAGTTCGCCGTGCAGTTCTTTCAATTTTGGCTCCTTTCTCTTGAAGTACTTTTTTTGCTGCTATGTGAAGGCAATACTGTCCCTCTAGCGCGCTCGGCAAGCGATACACGACAGGGCCGAAGAGGGCAGTATCACCTCATGCCCGTAGTTTAGGTGCCCGGGCTCGGATGCGTGAAGGTAGAGAGGAGTGGCATGCCTCTAACGAGGTGGTAGGCGCGACCTCTAGTGTATTCGATCTTGCGGAGCCGGCGCTGGCAGTCAGCCAGACTGGAAAGGCACTCACTCCTGTAATACACCTTGGTGATGCTAGATCGATGCTCCTTCACATCCAATTACCGAGCAGCGTTGCTCTTGAGTGAGCTGTCTTCTGGCATGGTAGATCAGCCTTGTAGCACGGCTCAGACCCGAAGATCGAAGCGCTTCTTTCTCTCGATTTATTTCCTGTCACCCAGCCTGCCATCCAGCATGACTGAGCCTGCCTGAGAGTGATCTACCTGACTATGGTCTGAGGTATTGGGCGCGAGCATGACGAACTCTTTTGTGTTCCACCCTGTGCCTTCCCCCCCAGGAAGGAGCGGGTGGGTTGACGTTTGCTTTCAGACGCGGGAGCCGGGCGATCTCGTCTACGCCAGGTTCACCTGGCTGTCGATCTCCATCTCTGTGACTCCCGTCGAGATGGTGGCTATGCATGCTCACGCTTCGAATATACCATTATAGTGGAGTTAGTGTCAAGTGGCATAGGGAGCCTGGAGAGGGAAAGAGACCAAGAAGACGTTCAGTAGCCTACTTAGAGGTTTTGCCAGCCTAGCCCGGGGGTAAGGTGAAGCATCTTCTATTTGATAAACATGAAAGACCGCGAAGACTGGCCATGCCTATTCCCCCGATCCTACACAGTCTGGTGCTCCCGAAGAGGCGGACTGGAGCCGTTATCTCTCCTCGGTGGACCCCTTGACAGGAAAGGCCCAACAGCTTACGATTCAGATATCAGTATAAACGGATATTTGAGTATCCTGAACAGCCGAATGCTGTTCGCTCCCAGGGCGATCCGGCTGGCGCTTGTTTGCCAGGGTCAGCCAGCAGCTGATCCCTGGCCCACCATCAGAGAACGGCAGGCTGCTCAGCGGGAGCAAGAACCATGAGGAGAAGCACAGAAGCAGCCTTGTTTCGTCATTGGGCTGGAGCGCTCTTGAGCGTCACGGGGGGTCTGGCCTGTCCCTGTCATCTGCTGATCATACTACCCCTGCTGGCCCCTGTGCTGGGGGGGACGGCTCTGGGCGTGGTCCTGCAGCAGCAGCGGTCTCTGATCCTGGCCCTGGCCACTCTCTATTGTCTGGCGGCACTGGCAGTGGGAGGCTGGTTGTGGCTTGTGGGAGAGAAGCGACATGGATATGCCAGCGCTGCCTCGCCGTCAGGAGCTTCACCAAAGGTTTTACTGGAGGTCTGCCCGGTCTGCCTGTCCGAGGGGGCTGGGCCGTGGCGGCTGGAGTCGTTACCGGTGACGGGCGCGGCGTGCTGCGTT
The DNA here is from genome assembly GCF_001748285.1 of Thermogemmatispora onikobensis. NCBI lineage: Bacteria > Bacillati > Chloroflexota > Ktedonobacteria > Thermogemmatisporales > Thermogemmatisporaceae > Thermogemmatispora > Thermogemmatispora onikobensis. Next base: position 153,746 of record NZ_BDGT01000006.1, read on the forward strand.
CGTCGCTGATTGCTGTCAGCAGAGGAAAGGAAACATCCCAGGCCATGATGACTGTGAGCGAGCCAGATCTCTTGATCCTGGGCAGCGGTTCAACTGCCTTTGCCGCGGCGCTGCATGCCGCGGACCTGGGTAAAACCGTCCTGTTGACCGAGGTGCGCGCTGTCGGGGGGACCTGTGCTAATCGGGGATGTCTGCCCTCCAAGAACCTGATCGAGGCGGCGCGTCTGGTCTACGAGGCGGCTCACCCGCGCTATCCGGGCCTGACCCCCGTGCAGATGCCGGCCAGTTGGGCCGAGCTGCTGGAGCAGAAAGATGCCCTGGTCCAGGCGTATCGCTGGGAGCGCTATGAGCGCCTGCTGCGCGAGGTTGGTGGTCTGGGCCTGGTGCAGGGGCGAGCGCAGCTGCTCTCGCCGCACGAGGTGGCGGTGACCGGTCCTGGCGGCACGGAACACCTGCGTGGCAGGCAGCTGCTGATCGCCACCGGCTCGCGTCCCGTGGTGCCCGCGCTGCCTGGCTTAGAGCAGGTTCCATTTCTGACCAGCGATCTGCTCAGCGGCGCCGATGATCCCTGGCAGACGTCACTGCGGCAGCAGCCACGCTCGCTCGTGATCCTGGGTGGTGGGGCGATTGCCCTGGAGCTGGGCCAGCTTTTCGTCCGGCTGGGAACCCAGGTGACCCTGCTGACGCGGGGTGAGCAGCTGCTGCCGGGTGTGGAGCCGGAGCTGGCGCAGGCGCTGGCCGAGCTGCTGCGAGCGGAGGGGGTGCAGCTACTCACGCAGGTCCAGGTGCAGGGAGTGGCGCCAGCGGGGAGGGGTGTGGCCGTCACCTTCCAGCAGGGTGGGCAGCTGGAGACGCTGGAGGCCGAGCAGCTGCTGGTGGCGACGGGGCGGCGTCCCAATACGGAGGGGCTGGGACTGGAGCGGGCCGGGGTGGCGCTGAAGGCCGATGGAGCGGTATGGGTCGACCGGACACTGCGGACGAGCGTGCCGCACATCTGGGCTGCCGGTGATGTCATTGGGAGGGCCTGGGGCAATCAGTTTGCCACGCCGGTGGGAGCCGCTGATGGCAGGCTTGCTGCGCACAATGCCCTCTCCGGGGAGCCACCGCGCGCCGTTGACCACCGGGTGATTCCACGTTGCATCTTTACTGATCCGCCGCTGGCGATGGTCGGCTTGACTGATGCGCAGGCGCAGGAGGAGGGGCTGGCTTGTGCCTGCCGGGTGCTGCCGCTGAGCCTGGTGCCGCGAGCGGGAGCGATCCATCGAACGCAGGGGCTGGTCAAGATGGTCGTGGAGCGGGCCAGCCGGCGCGTGCTGGGGGTATCGCTGCTAGGGGAGAGTGCGGGGGAAGTGATCCACGAGGCGGCGATGGCGCTGCGCTTTGGTGCCACGTTGGAGGATTTTACCGAGCTGATCCATGTCTATCCGGCGATGGCGGAGGCGCTGAAGCTGGTGGCGCTCTCCTTCACGCGGGACGTGCGTCTGCTCAGTTGTTGCGCCAGCTAGGCGCAGCCGGGGAAGGCTGGCCGTTCCGTTGGCCCGGTCTTGTCCCCTGCTATACCTCGCTCGTGAGGCCAGCGCGTCCAGGAGCACATGGCTTCCCACGACCATCAGTGTGCTCAGCGCAGCCAGTGTGAGCTAGCCTGTTGCTGCGCCACGCCACTGTGTTCCTGTAAGGCCGCCCAGGTCCTCGGCCTCCTTCTCGCGACTCTTTCATTACCCACACCTTGGGTAGTTCCTCAAAGAGGATACAGTATCTCATAAAGACACTGCTGAGGCATCTTTGTCTCTGCGCGAGATAAAGCGAGCGATCTTCCCGACCAGCTCTGATATGGAAGGACCTCTCTTCTATCCCTTCTCCCCATAAAAAATTGATAAAAATTAATAGGTCTGCGCTTATTCCTTGCTAGCTGCATTGACAGATACACATCTCCTTATTTACACTCTTCACTGAACTATCTACCTTCATGTGCTACAGCTGATAGGACTTGGGAAATGATTCAAGATCTTTTTGCCTTCCCAGGAATACGGCACCGGATGATAGCAGCATGGGTGATATGACGAGGAGAGAAGAAAGGAGGAGTAGATGCCCTGGTGGTTTTTCCGTCGGCGGGGTGGAAGTGCGCTGTCGACAGACGTGACAGGACGCACTGGTGGAAAGGGTTGGCGTCTGGGGGAGGTAGCCTTGCCCCGCTTGCAGGGCCGGCGCCGCTACTTGCAGGAGCAGCCCTACTTGTTACCCAAGGACCTCGGCGAGGTCAATCGGCTCGATTTCCAGCACTATATGTTGCGTGCCGCGCTGCGAGGGAACTACCTGGCACCGATTGGGCAGCCGAGACGCATTCTCGATGTGGGCTGTGGGACGGGACGGTGGGCCATAGAGCTGGCGCAGCAATTTCCACAAGCGGAGGTGATCGGGGTGGACGTGGAGCAGGCCAAGAGTACGAGTCGCATGCCCTCGAACTATCGCTTTGTCCGGGGGGATGTGCTGCAGGGTCTACCGTTTGAGGAGAACACGTTTGATTTTGTGCATCAGCGCTTGCTGCTGCTGGCGATTCCGCTGGCGGCCTGGCCAGGGGTAGTGCAGGAGCTGGCGCGAGTGACGGCTCCGGGAGGCTGGGTTGAGCTGACGGAGGGGGGAATCAGCCCGAACGATTTTGTGCCCTGCGGGCCGGCGACGCAGCAGCTGCTCGACTGGATGGGACAACTGGCGGCGCTGCGTGGGCTGGATGCCGAGGGCGTGGTGATGCGCTCGCTGGAGCGCTATCTAGCAGAGGCAGGTCTGATCAACATCCAGCGCCACTTCCTTGGATGGCCAATCGGCGACTGGGGCGGGCGCCTGGGTTCGCTGATGGCCCTGGACTTTAAAGAGGGGGCCAAAGCCATTAGTGCACCAGTGGCCGCGCGTTTTGGGTGCTCAGAGCAGGAGGTTCTCAAAATTATCGAAAAGGCTAGAGACGAATGGGATACTTTACAAACTCGTGGCTTTGGCATGATTGCTTACGGGCAGAAGCCGACTAATAGCTAAGGAGAGCGTTAGACGCAGGTCTCACCTGACTTCAGGTTACCGCGGGGGACTCTGGACACGCAAGAAAATGCGGTCTGAGTAGGCCGAGAAGGCCGACAGACGACGTAAAGAGGAGAGAGGAAAGGAGGAGTAGATGCCCTGGTGGTTTTTCCGTCGGCGGGGTGGAAGCACGCTGTCGACAGGAGCGACAGGACAGGGCAGCGGAGCAGGTTGGCGTCTGGGGGAGGTAGCCTTGCCCCGCTTGCAGGGCCGGCGCCGCTACTTGCAGGAACAGCCCTACTTGTTACCCAAGGACCTCGGCGAGGTCAATCGGCTCGATTTCCAGCACTACATGTTACGCGCCGCGCTGCGAGGGAACTACCTGGCACCGATTGGGCAGCCGAGGCGCATTCTCGATGTGGGCTGTGGGACGGGACGGTGGGCCATAGAGCTGGCGCAGCAATTTCCACAAGCGGAGGTGATCGGGGTGGATGTGGAGCAGGCCAAGAGTACGAGTCGCATGCCCTCGAACTATCGCTTTGTCCGGGGGGATGTGCTGCAGGGTCTGCCGTTTGAGGAGAACACGTTTGATTTTGTGCATCAGCGCTTGCTGCTGCTGGCGATTCCGCTGGCGGCCTGGCCGGGGGTGGTGCAGGAGCTGGCGCGGGTGACGGCTCCTGGTGGCTGGGTTGAGCTGCTTGAGACAAGTATCAGCCCGGACGATTTTGTGCCCTGTGGGCCAACAATGCGTCAACTGCTCGACTGGATGGGGCAGCTGGCGGCGCTGCGTGGGCTGGATGCCGAGGGGGTGGTGATGCATTCGCTCGAACGCTATCTGGCGGAGGCCGGCCTGGTCAATATTCAGAGCTATCCTCTTGAAGGGCCGATGGGCGACTGGGGCGGGCGTCTGGGTTCGCTGGTGGCCCTGGACTTTAAAGAGGGGGCCAAAGCGGTGAGTGGGCCGATCGCCGTGCGCTTTGGCCGTTCAGAGCAGGAGGTCCTCGATATTATTGAACAGGTTAATCACGAGTGGAACGCGCTGCAGACCTGTGGACACTCCAAGGTTGCCTGTGGGCAGAAGCCGCCAGCGCGCTGAAAGGAGGAGTAGATGCCCTGGTGGTTTTTCCGTCGACGGGGTGGGAGCACGCTGTCGACGGGAGCGACAGGACAGGCCAGCGGAACGGGTTGGCGTCTGGGGGAGGTAGCCTTGCCGCGCTTGCAGGGCCGGCGCCGCTACTTGCAGGAGCAGCCCTACTTGTTACCGAAAGATCTCGGCGAAGTCAATCGACTCGATTTCCAGCACTATGTCTTGCGTGCCGCGCTGCGAGGGAACTACCTGGCACCGATTGGGCAGCCGAGGCGCATTCTCGATGTGGGCTGTGGGACCGGGCGATGGGCCATAGAGCTGGCGCAGCAATTTCCACAAGCGGAGGTGATCGGGGTGGATGTGGAGCAGGCCAAGAGCACGAGTCGCATGCCCTCGAACTATCGCTTTGTCCGGGGGGATGTGCTGCAGGGTCTACCGTTTGAGGAGAACACGTTTGATTTTGTGCATCAGCGCTTGCTGATCCTAGCCATTCCGCTGGCGGCCTGGCCGGGGGTGGTGCAGGAGCTGGCGCGAGTGACGGCTCCGGGAGGCTGGGTTGAGCTGCTTGAGACAAGCATCAGCTCAGGCGACTGGGGAACCTGCGGGCCGGCGATGCAGCAGCTGCTCGACTGGATGGGACAACTGGCGGCGCTGCGTGGGCTGGATACCGAGGGCGTGGTGATGCGCTCGCTGGAGCGCTATCTAGCAGAGGCAGGTCTGATCAACATCCAGCGCCGTCCCCTGGAGGTCCCGGTTGGCGACTGGGGCGGGCGCCTGGGTTCGCTGATGGCCCTGGACTTTAAAGAGGGGGCCAAAGCGGTGAGTGGGCCGATCGCCGTGCGCTTTGGCCGTTCAGAGCAGGAGGTCCTCGATATTATTGAACAGGTTAATCACGAGTGGAACGCGCTGCAGACACGCGGCTATTTTATGACTGTCTACGGACAGAAGCCGCTCGCTGGCTAATCTGCCGGGCGTAGTCTGGCTTCCTTCCTCTCTGGCTCAGGCGTCTCGACCCTGGTCAACAGCGCCTGACTGAGAACGCAGGCAAAAGAGCATGGCCGGCACTGTCCCCTCTGGACGTGCCTGGGCATGCTCTCTTACCTTCTGCCTCTCTCGCGTTTCAGCTACTCTGTTATCGCTGTATATTCCGGACGGGTGGCCTGATAGGAGCAGGCAGGCTACACTGGACAAGAAGGTAGAGAGCGACAAGGCCGTCCTTTTTTGTCCCCATCTTCTGCGCCAATGGTGGGGAATAGCGCGCTGGCAATCTGGCTACGCCCCTCGCGATATTTCCTATAGGGGTATGGGCCAGCCTGACTGCCAGAGATCAATCGGCATCGCTCACTCTCCCATCTCTGGTCTCTGCCCCGTTACAGAGAGACCACGGCACTCGCCATGTAGCCCACTGCCTGCGTCACTGTGCCTCTGGCTGTATGCCAGCGTACCGACCAGTCTATCTGGCGTTTGCCTGTAATCTGCAGCTGCCAGCCGTCTGCTGCGGTAGGCAACAGCTGCCATTCCGTAGCTGCACCACTGGCATCCCAGACAATGCGCCCACGACCTGGAGCGCCAGGATAGACCTCCAGCGTCACCTCGTCGGGGGCTTCCTCCTTCAAGAAAGCCCGCTCCGGTCCGAGTGGCAGTACGCTACCAGCGCGCACATAGACAGGCAAGATCTCCAACGGAGCCAGGCGCGTCACATAGCGTCCACCCTCCAGGCGCTCGTCGCTCCAGAAATCGATCCACTCGCCGGCGGGAAGATAGAGGCGGCGGGCCACCGGTTCACGGGCCTCACTAAAGACTGGTGCCACCAGCAAAGCCGGGCCGAGCAAGTAGACATCATCGATCATGGCGGCCAGCGGGTCCTCGGGGAACTCCAACAGCAGCGGACGCAGCATCGGCAGGCCGCGGGCATGGGCTTCCCAGGCCAGGCTATACAGATAGGGATTGAGACGCAGGCGCAGCCGAGCGTAGCGGCGGAAGATGGCCAGGGCCTCCTCGCCGAAGGCCCAGGGTTCCCGTGGCGTGGTCCCATGTGCCCGCGCCAGCGGCGAGAAAAGGCCAAATTGGGCCCAGCGAATATACAGCTCCGGCGACGGTGGTGGACCATAAAAACCCCCGATGTCATGGGCCCAGAGGCCTGGAGCACTCAGGGCCAGATTCAAACCGCCGCGCAAAGAGCAGGCCATTGCCACCACATCGGTTTTGGGATCACCGCCCCATTGGGCTGGATAGCGCTGTGTGCCCGCCCAGCCGGAGCGCCCCCAAACGAGACCGGGGCGTCCCGTCTCCTGAGTGATCACCTCATGGACGGCAGCGTTGTAGAGCAGCGGATACAGATTGCGCAGCTCATGGCCGCGCATCCCATTGGCAGCCTGCGCCTCCAGCGGTACCCCCTCGCCGAAGTCCGTCTTGAAAACCGCTACTCCAGCCCGTAGCAGCGGACGATGCAGGTCCTGCCACCAGGCGCGCGCCGCTGGATTAGTAAAATCGACAATCGCGCGCTTGCGACCATCGGGCGGCGGCCCCCCAAAATCGGCCCCGATCGGCTCGCCCTGCTCGTCGCGCAAGAAGTAGCCTGCCCTGGCCGCCTCCTCATAGCGTGGCGCCTGCTCGGAAATATACGGCAGTTCCCAGAGCGAGACCTTAAAGCCACGCTCACCCAGCTCGCGGATGAGGCCGGGCAGATCTGGGAAAGCCTCCTCGTTGACCGTGAAATCACAGGAGAGGTTAGGGTGAGCCAGCCAGGCTGGATCAATATGCAGCACGTCACAAGGCACACCCTCGGCCCTGGCTCGGGTGGCAACCTCCTCCACCTCCGCCCGGCTCTGGTAGCGGCAGCGCGAAAGCCAGACGCCGAAGGCCCAACGTGGAGGCAGGGTCGCCCGTCCAGTCACGCGCGTATACTCTTCCAGCACCTCACGCGCTTCCCGTCCAAAGAACAGAAACAGATCGAGTGCTGGCTCCGCGCTGCACACTAGCGCAGCGCGGGCCGAAGGCGTTCCCAAGGCCAGCGTCACAGGAGCAGCTGTGTGCATGAAGAGGCCGTAGCCGCGCGACGACAGCAGAAAAGGCACATTCTTATACGACCCTTCGGTCGTTGTTCCCCAGGCATCAATATTGAAGAGGTGGACCACCGTGCCGCGATGATCCAGGCGTGCGAAGCGCTCGCCCAGGCCATAGAAATGCTCAGCGGGATCGATTGCCCACGACCAGTAGGCGGCGGCCTGCTCTCCTGGGGTCGTCTGCAGACCCGGCGGTGGCGTACAGAGGAGGCCATGCACATTGCGGTCATCCAGCGCTGTACGCCAGGCGACCTCGGGAGCAGCGTCGCTGCTAATTTGAAGGGCGAAAGGGTCGCGCTCTAGCGTAACCTTGATTCCTTCTAGAGTCACGCGGACCCCTGTTGCCGTCTCCTCAAGAGCAGGGAATGGCGGCTGAGAACCGTAGGTTGCGGCCAGCACCTCTTCCAGGGCGCCGGGCGCCAGCATCTCCGAGGTCTGCACCTGCCGCAGGGTCTCGGGCGTTCCCAACCGTAGGCGCACAATGCGAGGAGCCAGCACCTGTAGCTCTAACCTCAACTGAGCCTCAGCCGCCAGAAGTGCGTCCTGGGCGCTGGCCTTGGCCTCGCCTCCGGTCCCTGCCAGGTTCCCGGCCTCTGCCGGGCGATTAGGCACCCCTGTCGTCGTCATCTGTTGAGCCAGCGGCTCGGCGCTCACCACCACAGGACGGAGCGGAGCACCAAACGTCCGAAACGGGACCAGTGCCACCTCGGCCCGCACCCCTCCCGGAATAAGCGTGACCTGGGCCAAACGCCTCAGATAAAAGCCCTGCGTCACCATGACCGGCCTGTCGCCGGTCACGACCTGATCAGCCCCGCTCATTGCTCCTCCTGACTGCGCCGATAGTCCTGCAAGAACGCCTCAAGGCCCGCCGTCGTCAGCGGGTGCTCAATCAACTGTGCCAGAATAGCGTAGGCCATCGTCGCAATATGGGCGCCAGCCCTGGCGACCGCCGTCACATGCACGGGATGGCGCAAGGCCGCCGCGATAATCTTCCCTGGTTGCTGCTGGACACGCAACGTCTGGGCCAGATCGGCCACCAGAGCCACCCCATCCTCGCCAACAGCGTCGAGGCGACCGACAAAAGGACTCACATAGCTCGCGCCCGCCGCCAGGGCTAACAGGGCCTGATTGACCGTAAAAATCAGCGTCGCATTGATCTCTGGTCGACGGGTCAGTCGCTGCTCCTGAGCGAAGCGGGCGCGGATCGGGCAGTCAGTCAAGTGGGCACAGCCCTGGCAAGAGGCCGAGACCTCGCTCCGACTCAAGCGAGCCATCGCCTTCAGCCCCTCTGGGGTTGTCGGCAGCTTCACCACCACATGGGGCGACCACGTCGCAAAGTCCAATCCCTGGGCTACCATCCCCTCGGCATCGAGTGCCACCACCTCAACGCTGATTGGCACATCGGCGATCCAGCACAGCTCTTGCACATGGCGGCGCATCTCGCTCTCGCGCACGCCGGCGCGCGCCATGTGGCTGGGATTAGTCGTCACACCGCGCAACACCCCCCAGGCAGCAGCCGCGCGCACCTCATCGAACTGCGCCGTATCAAGATAGAATTCCATTAGCGCGCAACCTCCTTCCTTCCTTAACCTTTCAAACCGCCGGCGGTCAGGCCCGAGACAATGCGCCGCTCCAGCAACAAGATGAGCGCAACCAGGGGCACCACCGACATCACCATCGCCGCCGAGAGCACACCAAAGTTTGTTGTAAATTCCGTCTGGCTCAGGATCACGACCCCCACAGGCAGCGTGTACGTTGCCGTCGTCGTATAGTTCAGCGCGAACAGATATTCATTCCAGTCTCCGACAAAGACAATCACCGCTGTCGTGAACAGTCCGGGGATGATCATAGGCAGCACGATGCGCACAAAAGCCCCGAGACGGCTCATGCCATCGAGGGCCGCCGCCTCCTCATATTCGAAAGGCACCTCCTGTAAAAAAGCCATCAGAATCAGGATAGCCATCGGCAAGCCAAAGACCGAATACGGGATGATCAAGGCCAGGAGGGTGCCGATGAGATGCAAGCTTTGCAGAATCAGGTAGAGAGGAATGACCTGAGAGAACGGTGGAAAGAGAGAGAGCGAAACAACGAAAAGCAGCGCCAGCCGCTTCCAGCGAAAGCGCAGGCGGGCAAAGGCATAAGCGGCCAGTGTGGCCAGCAACATAGTCACCAGGGTCGAAGCCAGCGAGGCAATGATGCTGTTCAGGTAGTAGCGCCCGATATCCCCCTGAAGAGCCTCCCTGTAGCTGCTCAGCGTTGGATGAGCAGGCCAGAGAGGGGCGGGCACAGCCGTAGTCTCCTGGGGGGTCATCGACGAAGTCAGCAACGCCCAAATCAACGGCAGAAACTGCACGACGACGATCACCGCCAGTGCAAGGTAGAGCAGCGTCCGCCGGGTGAGTAGTCCCAGCCGCGGACCCCGAGGCCGCGTCGTTGGGCGCGCGAACCCTCTTCCCCTGGCTGTCGTCGTAGGCAGAGGAGCCAGTGCCATGCTCGTTTCTCCTTCTGCACACTCCTGTTATCTCGTGCCTGTCCGCAGAAGTGTCCGCATATAGAGCACGATGAACAGCAGCGTAATAGCTGTCAGTACCACGGCGATCGTCGAGCCATAGCCGAAATCGCCGAACTGCTGAATCTGTAAGTAGATATACAGGCCGAGATTCTGCGTCGCGTTGCCCGGGCCGCCGTTGGTAAAGGCGCTAATCAGGTCGAAGGCCTGCAGTGACTCAATAGTGCGCAGGATCAGCGTCACCAGCAACACCGGACGCAGCAGTGGCAGAGTGACACGCCAGAGGATCTGCCAGCGTGAAGCCCCATCAACGCGCGCCGCCTCATAGACCTCCTCTGGGATGCCCTGTAGTCCTGCCAGGACCAGCAGGGCCACCAGGGAATTCGCCTTCCAGATGGCCAGCACATAGATGAGCAGCGTCGCCAGCTGAGCGGAACCCAACCAGACGATCGGGTGCGTTGGGTTCAAGAGGCCCAGGTGTTCCAGCAGACTATTAATCAGGCCGTACTGGTCGTTAAACATATAGGCCCAGATCACCGAGTTCGTGGCGGTAGGAATGGCCCAGGGAAAGAGAATAGCGGCCCGTGCCAGCCAGCGCCCATGAAAACGGCGATTGGCAAACAGCGCCAGGGCCGTCCCGCACAGCATCTGGCCACAGACCGTCACGAGGCTATAGAGTAGCGAAAAACGCAGAGCGCTCCAAAACTGCTCATCATGGAGCAGACGTAGATAGTTGGCCAGGCCCGCGCTCGTCGTACCCAGGCCGAATGAGCCTCCCTGCTGAAACGAAAACCAGAGCGTGCTCAGCACGGGATAGACACCGAGAGCCAGCAGCGCCAGCACGACTGGCAGCAGCATCAGCCAGGCTAGCCGCTCCTCGCGGCGCTCCAAGGGGCCGCGAGGGCTGCTTTCTCTGGCTTCCAACAGCGGTGCCCCGATCGTGGTCATAAAGGCAGGCCGCTGGGGACTCCTGGCTGAGGCCAGGAAAGGAAGGCGGCTCTCTTCTTGCTGTTCGCATGGGGTTGTCGCTTGATCGCTCGCCATCTCAGTCTCCCTCATGCTCCCCTCACTCCTCGTGAGGCCAAAGGCACTGGCCGCCGCTTCGCAACGGCTTCGCCTCCTACCACGGGGGTGAGTCCATAAAGCCAGCCAAAGCGCTGGACTGTCCTGGGGGACAGTGGGCTGCTGTCAACCAGCCCTGAAGCCAGAAAGCCTTGACGAAGACAATGCCTTCTGGCGTACCTATGGGCGCAGTGGTTGGGAAAAGAAAGGGGAGAAGCCGGCCTGACGGATGGCCTTCCCCTTCTTCCCTGCCGGCGCTGGCTCCCTCAAGTCAGCGTAGCCACCTGCGCCTGAACGCTGTTGAGGGCTTCGCTCGGGCTGGCCTGATTGCTCAGCACGGAGTTGATCGCCGCCTGCAGCGGGGTCGTAAACTGGTTATAGTTCTTCAGTGTCGGACGGTTCTGGCCGCTGTTCAAAATGCTGCCGATCTGCTTAAAGTAAGGCACCTTGGCCTGGACCGAGGCATCGCTGACCACATCGGGACGGCTGGGAATCAAGCCCGCGTTGAGGGCCATTGAGGTCTGCGTCTCCTTGCTTAGCATATAGTCGATGAAGGTCCAGGCGGCATCTTTATACTGCGAATTGGCGTTGATGGCCAGCACCCAGCCGCCGGTGCAGCCGTGGCCACTGTGCCCACTGGTTGCTAGCGTTGGTGCGACCCCCACCTTCCCGGCCACTTTTGAGCGCGAAGGGGTATTGGCGATAGCGTAGGCGAAGACCCAGTTGCGCATAAACGGTGCCTTGCCCTGGCTGAAGAGAGCCAAAATATCGTTAGGGACATAGGTTGACGTGCCCGTAGGAGCCAGGCGGAACTTGTAGATCAAGTCATGCATATACTGTAGGGCATCGACCTGGAGCGCGCCATTGACCTGGAGCTTGCCCGAATCGCCAATCGAGCCACCAGCGCCCCAGAGGAACTCTAGCCACTCGTCAACAATGGCCTCGATCTTCTTCCCCGGCATCAGATAGCCATAGCTGATACCTTGTGAGGATTCTGCTGCCAGGATGCGCTCAGCCATTGTCTGCATTTCTTCTCGGGTTTGGGGCACATTCCCGCCATACTTCTCAACCAGATCGGTGCGGTAATAGAGCATGCCGATATCCATAAAGCGCTGGATACCATAGAGATGGCCATTGACCCGCCCCACGGTGCGTGCACTTGGCCAGAACTGGCTCAAATAGCTGGAGGAAACGTACTGATCGATGGGGGCCAGCCAGCCGGGGAGGGCGAACTGCGCAGGCCAGGTCACATCGATCTGGACCACATCGGGCGTGGCTGACTGGGCGCGGAAGGCATTGACAAACTTACTGTACTGGTCGGTTGCCACCGACGGCAGCTCGACATAATCGACGTGGATCTTGCCGGCATGCAAGTCATTGAAACGCTTGATCTCCGCCGTCTGCTCACCGGTGGTATCCACCAGCGCTGCGAACTGGATGGTCACAGGGCCGCTTGTGGAGGCTGGGGCACCGCCGCCACAGGCAGCCAGCCAGGAGCCAAGGGCGGTCACCCCAAGGCTAGCCTTGACCCCCTGGCTGAGCAACCTGCGTCGGGTGAGCCTGGGGCTGCTCACCCGGTTTGGCTCTGCCTCAAGCCGGGAATCGGAACCAGCCGCTGGTCCCGTCTCAGATCGTACATACTGCATCTGCAGAGCATCCTCATTGATTGCCATGTGACATACCGACCTTTCCGTTGTGCTAAGAGCAAGACAAGTCATGGGGATCAGTGCTTGGCAATAGCCCGGCATGGGTGCTGGGCAGCCAGCTCCTCGGCCTGCCCCGACTGACTCCCACCTCTCCTCTCACCGGTCGCTCTCTCGCTCAGCCCTGGCGCAACTGGCTAGAGCGCGACCTGCTCAATCTCCAGCAGCTCTGCCAGAGCCTCAAGCGCCGCTGCCTGATGGCCCGCGACAAAAGCAACGTGGTGCTCCCAACCGCCTTCAATGAGCGTATCGAGCACCTGGCGAGCATCGCAGCCAGGACGAAACACTGCCGTGTTGCCCGCAAAGCGGTTGACCGGTTCATCAAGAAGCTCGCCCTCGACATACAGCAGGCGATAGCCGCGAGGACCAACGCCAAGACGGGCCAGTGTAGCCGGTCCAGGACCAATAGCGAAGTTGCCGGCCACCCCGATCCGACGGTTGCAATGGACGGTGAGCGGGATCTCCTCACCCGGGCGGGCCAGACAGGCGGGAGCATTGCCGCAGTGCCAGAGCGAGATCGTGCTGGCCTCCTCATTGAGTGCCACGACATCGGCCAGCAACGGGGCGGCTCCACTCAACCACTGCAGGATCAACAACGTGACGGCCCCGTGAAGATCGGCTTCGCAGGCGCAGATAAAACCGTCGTCTGCCAGACGGCCAAGGGTGGCGCAGGGCATCAGACCGAAGTCCTGGGGAAACTCTGGCCAGCAACGCACGGCCAGCCCATCAAACCGCTGCTCCAGGAGCAGCGTGCGGAGCGCGACATAGGCGGCTCCAAAACGCTGAACCTCGTCCTGGTTGAGAGCGGACAACCCTGACGAGCGCCTCTCTGTTGCAGCAATCGCAGCGGCCACGGCGCTGACTGGGGCCTCGCGCGCGGCCTGGAAGACGCCTTTGAGGTCGAAGCGGCTCACGCTGGTGCCGATGACGCTTCTCAATTCCAGCTCATCGAATTGACAGCCGTAGAAGCCCGTAGGAGCCTCGCCAACGAGGGCGAGACGACTCGTACGCAGGCGCCTGCGCGTTGCGGCGGCGCGCGCCAGGGCCTGAAGCGGCTCAAACAGGTCGGCCTCACCGGGATCGCCGTAGAGATAGCGCACAACCCGTCCTGTTTTGCGCAAGGCGTGGGCCGCCAAATGGACACCGCAGAGCGAGTTGAGCCAGAGCCGATCACCAGGAGACCCCGGCTCACGCAAGGCCCACAGACAAACGGGTGCGGAGATATGCGAGGCCAGCTCAACGGCCATGCTGGCGTCGCTGAAGGTCGCACACAGCAAAACGAGCACATCAGGGGCCTGCTCCTGGAGGCGGATCGCCTGCTGGCGTGCCGCCTGGGCTTCCATCAGCAGGCTGCTGTCGCCGTAGACCGGCCACCCTTCTTGTTGCAGGGCCGCCAGAGCCTTCTCCGCCATCGATCTGGCGTACTCAACCGCGAAAGTAGGGCGCGCAATGCTGGCAAAGGCCAGCGCCGGTAGCGGTGCTTCTCGTCGATTCTCGCTATTCCCATTCACGTGCTTTGTCCTTTGCTCACTCGACCTGGAAAGACGGTGGCTTTTCCCCCTCGTTGGTTAGCGCTCTCGTCCGGCAGCCCGTAGTACCAGGGCTTCAAGAGCCACACTGGCGGCTCCAACTAGGCCGGCGTCTTCGCCAAAAGTGGGAGCGACAAGCTCTACTGATTCTTCTCTGGTCAGAAAGGCTCGCTGGTGGAGCGAGACACTGACGGCAGAGAAGAAGAAATCACCGGCCTCGGCGATCGCCCCGTGCAAGACGATGCGGCTCGGATTCAAAATGTCGGTCAGCGTCGAAAGGGCAATCCCCAGCGATTCGCCGCAAATGCGGACAACGGCGCGGGCCGCTTCATCTCCCTGGCGCGCAAGAGCCGCCAGCCGCCGCACGGCTTCCTTGGGACTGGCTGCCTCCTCGGGGAGAGCCAGGCCCTGCAGACTGGCCAGGCGCACGATGGCCGGCTCGGCGGCAATGGTCTCCAGGCAGCCACGGTTGCCACAGGCACAACGTTCGCCTTGCGGGTCGACGGTGATGTGGCCGATCTCGCCGGCGCTGCCGTGTGCCCCCCGATAGGGATAGCCGTTGACGATCAGGCCAGAGCCGATGCCGGTGCCGACATAGACGAAAGCGAAGTCGGGCCAGAAACGCCCCTGGCCGAGCAGCGCCTCGCCCAGCGCCATTGCGCGCACATTGTTTTCGATTGCCACCGGGCAGCTCAGCTGCTCAGCCAGCAGATCCCCCAGCGGGACCTTTTCCCAGCCTAGACGCGGCGCCCGCTTGACCAGGCCCCGCTCGCTGTCGACCAGGCCAACGACGCCCGCCCCCACACCCATAAGAGCGGCTTTCGTATATCCGTTGTCGGCCAGCAGATCGGCTAGCTGCTGGCCGATCAGAGTAACCGTCTCGTCAGGACTGAGAGGGTGCGGAGTGCTCACCAGGTTGCGCGCCAGCACGCGCCCGCGTAGAGTGCACAGCGCCAGACGTAGCGCGCTCACTCCCTGGTGTACTGCTCCAATGAGGGGACCATCGTCCGGCAAATCAAGCAGAATAGCGCTCGCCCCCACTCGCTTGCCTGGCGCTGGTCCGACCTCTCTCAATAGCCCGTCCTCGATCAGCTCGCGCGTAATGTGGCTGATAGCAGCCGCGGTCAGACCCGTGCGGTGCGCCAGATCGATCCGCGCCAGCGGCCCTTCCCGTAAGATGATGCGCAGGGCCTGCTCCCGGTTGACCTCGCGTAGCCCGTGCCGCGTCAGACTGGTGGTCATCGCTCCTCCTCTCGCCACGTCTTAAATTGATTTAGTTAATTAATTTGACGCCTTGTCCAAGACTATACCCGGCGATGACAACCCTGTCAAGGGGGAGGCGTCAGCCTGAAAGCGAAAGGTGATGAGGATAGCCGATGTGCGAAAGACTGAGTGGAGGAGCGGCCAGCCGCTGGCAAGCGGTGCGAGAGCCGCAGCCCTTGACAGTCCGCTGCTCGGTGACTATACTCCTCATCGTGTGGTCATACCTCCTACCTCTCGAATTGAGGAGGTAAAGAGAGGACCCCAGGAGAGTCTGGCGGCCTCAGAAGCCGTCAATCCCTCCGAAGAAGAGAAAAACAAGCGGGGAGCGTTTGTATGAGCCAGGCTGACAGCCAGGCCCTGGAGGAGCGACGCGGCGCGTCGGCGGCGCCTGGTTTTCTTATTCACAACGAAGGCGACCATGTCGCTGTTGCCGTTCAAGATGTGCAGCCGGGTCGCCATCTTGCTGTCTACATGGACAGCGAGCGCGAGATCACCATCAGCGTTTTGGAAGCCATCCCTCTGGGGCACAAAGTAGCCCTCTGCGACCTGGACGAGGGGCAAGCGGTGATCGAATATAGTTTGCCGATCGGGCTGGCGCGCCGACCTATTCAGGCCGGGCAGCATATCCACACTCACAACATCAGGAGCGCGCGATGGCAGAACAGCATTTAAGCGGTTACCGTCGTCCTGACGGTCGTGTAGGCATTCGTAACCACGTCGTTATTTTGCCCGTTGACGACCTCTCCAACGCCGTCTGCGAGGCCGTGGCGCGCACGGTACCCGGAACGCTGGCCCTGCCCCATGCCTATGGGCGATTGCAGTACGGTGCCGACCTGGAGCTGACCTTTCGCACCCTGGCGGGGACCGGGGCCAACCCGAACGTCGCGGCGGTAGTTGTCATTGGGATCGAGCCGAACTGGACCCAGCGCATTGTTGAAGGTATCGCTCCCAGCGGCAAGCCGGTTGAAGGCTTCTCCATCGAGCGTTTTGGCGACCTCAAGACCCTGGAGAGAGCCGCGCGCGTGGCACAGCTCATGCTGCAGGACGCCTCAGAGCTGCGCCGGGAGCCGCTGGCGCGCGAAGAAGTGGTCATCAGCATCAAGTGTGGCGAGTCCGACACCACCACCGGGCTGGCCTCCTGTCCGACGGTGGCCCAGGTCGTTGATCGCCATGTCCAGGCGGGGGGCACGGTCATCTTCGGCGAGACCTCCGAGCTGACGGGCGGCGAGCATCTGATCGCTCAGCGCTGCATTGACGAGGCGGTGCGGGCCCGCTTCCAGGCCATGTATGAGGACTACATTCGCGAGATCGAGGCCAGTGGTGCCAACCTGCTGGGATCGCAGCCGACGCAGGGCAATATCCGCGGTGGTCTGAGCACCATCGAGGAGAAGGCACTCGGCAATATTGCCAAGACCGGCACCGTGCCAGTAGCAGATGCCCTGGAGCCGGCCCAGGCCCCGACCAGGCGCGGACTCAATTTCATGGACTCTTCTTCGGCGGCTGCTGAGTTCATCACCCTGATGGGGGCAGCGGGCGCCGTTCTGCATTTGTTCCCCACGGGGCAAGGCAATATCGTCGGCCATCCGATTGTGCCTGTCATCAAGATTACGGCCAATCCCTTGACGGCGGAAACGATGGCCGAGCACATCGATCTCGACGTCTCGGGGCTGCTCCGGCGCGAGTATGGCCTGCGTGAGGCGGGGGACCGTCTGATGGCCCTCATTGATCGCACGATCAATGGCCGTCTGACCTGCGCTGAAGCCCTGGGCCATCGTGAATTTGTCTTGACAAAACTCTATCGCAGTGCCTGAGCCGGCCCGCTGATTGAACCTGGTCAAAAGGAACGCATTGCTACAGCGAACGGAACAGAAGGACGATCTATCGCTATGGCTGATCACAGTTTTTCGAGGCCCGCCTCATTCTACATTCGGGGAGAGTGGTGCCCTCCCGCTGAGGGCAGCCTGCGGGAGGTCCGCAATCCTGCCGATGGCTCGCTGGTAGCGGCCATTGGCTATGGCAGCCGGGCTGAGGCGCTGGCGGCGGCTAATGCGGCCCAGGAAGCCTTTCCGGCCTGGGCGGGCCTACCGGCGCGGGCGCGGGCCGACCTGCTCTTGCAGGCCAGTCGCTTGCTACAGGAGCGAGCTGAGGGCATCGGCTACCTGCTGGCTTTAGAATCGGGCAAGCGCTTACCGGAGGCCGTTGCTGAGGTGCGCTTTGCGGTGGAATATCTGCGCTGGTTCGCCGAGCAGGTGCGGCGCCCGGAGGGTGAGCTGCTGCGTCCTGAGACTCCTCAGCGGCGGCAGCTCACCCTCCGGCAGCCCTGTGGGGTGGCGCTCTGCTTAACGCCCTGGAACTTCCCGGTCTCGATTCAGGCGCGCAAAATCGCTGCTGCCCTGGCTGCCGGCTGCACCATCGTCTCGCGTCCCTCGGAGAAAGCGCCGCTGGCCGTCATTGAACTCTTCCGCTGCCTGCACGAGGCGGGTCTGCCGCCTGGAGTGGCCAATCTGGTCCACGGGCCGGCGGCAGAGATCACTGCGACCTTGCTGCAGCATCCTGCTGTGCGTGTCGTCAGCTTCACCGGTTCGACCGAGGTTGGGCGCCAGATTCTGCGTCAGGCGGCGGAGCGGGTGGTTCGTCCCCTGTTGGAGCTGGGAGGCAACGCCCCCTTTATCGTCTTCGCCGATGCCGACCTGGAGCGCGCGGTTGAGGGGGCCATGCTGGCGAAGTTCCGCAACAACGGGCAATCGTGCATCGCGGCCAATCGCTTTTTCGTGGAGGCATCGATCTTTGCTGAATTTGTCGAGCGCTTCGCGGCCCGCATCAACGCCATGCGTGTCGGCAATCCCGTTCAAGAGCCGATACCTGATCTCGGCCCTGTGATCGACGAGCAACGTCAGCACGCCCTCACCAGGCTGGTGGAGGAGGCTCAAGCGCAGGGGGCCCGCGTTGTCACCGAAGCGGTGACAGTTCCTGCCCAGGGAAGCTTCGTCGTGCCGACCCTCCTGGTCGATCTCCCTGTCGAAAGTGCGCTTGCCCAGGAGGAGATCTTCGGTCCTGTCGCGCTCGTTTTCCCGTTCGAGACGGAAGAGGAGGTCATTGAGCGAGCAAATGCTGGAGAGATGGGCTTAGCGGCCTATTTCTACACGCGCCAGCTTGAGCGATCCTGGCGTGTGGCGGAAGCCCTGGAAGCGGGGATCATTGGATTGAATGCGCCTTTGCCATCGGTGGCCTATGCCCCGATGGGCGGCCTCAAGCAGAGCGGCCTGGGGCGTGAAGGCTCGCATGAGGGCCTTGATGAGTTTCAAGAGATCAAATATCTCTGCTGTGAGTGGTGAGCTCCTGCTGGCAGCCTCGACCAAAGGAGGAAGCACGGTGTTGATTGTTGTCAGCGAGTGGCTGGCCTCGCCTGGCCCTGAATTGCTGGCGGCCTCGGGCCACACGATTTGCCTTGATCCCGTGCTCTGGCGTGATCCTGAGCGTCTGCGGGAGCTCGTGGCCGAAGCTGAGGCGCTCATTGTGCGCAATCAGACGCGGGTCACGGCCTCCCTCGTAGAGGCGGCGCCGCGCCTGCGAGTGGTTGGGCGCCTGGGTGTGGGACTCGATAACATCGACCTGGAGGCACTGCGATCTCGCGGGATCGAGCTGGTGACGGCGCGCCAGGCCAACGCCATCGCTGTCGCCGAGTATGTCATGGCGGCCATGCTGCAGGTGGCGCGCAACCTGGCGGCAGCGGATGCCAGTGTGCGGGCCGGCAAGTGGGAGCGGGAGCAGCTCGGAGGAACAGAGCTGTGGGGGCGTACCCTGGGCCTGGTTGGTGTAGGGGAGATTGGAAGGCGTGTGGCCAGGCGCGCTCTGGCCTTTGGGATGGGCGTGATCGGCTATGATCCCTTTATCGGTCCCTACGACTATGCACCGGCGGAGCTAGGGATTCGTCTGCTCCCGCTCGCCGAGGTACTGGCGCAGGCCGATGTCGTGAGCGTGCATGTGCCTCTCTCGCCGGAGACCTATCATCTGCTTGATGCCTCTCGGCTGGCTCAGATGCGCTCCCAGGCTGTTCTGATCAATACGTCGCGTGGTGGCATTGTCGATGAAAACGCGCTGGTCGAGGCGCTCGCCGCGGGACGGCTACGTTATGCCGTGCTGGATGTCACTGAGGAGGAGCCGCTGCCGGCGGAGAGTCCTTTGCGCTCCTGTCCTTCTGTGCTGCTCACGCCACATATCGCTGGTCTAACGGCGGAGGCCCAGGAACGAACCTCGCGCCTGGTAGTGACGGAGGTCCTGCAGCGCTTAGCCGGCCTCTCAGTCGGATAAGCAGGCGAGAACATGGCTGCGATTCGCCTGAGAGGTGGTCTCTCCGCTAAGGGGGGAAGTTTCTGTCGCGAAAGGAGGGACAACAATGGCAGATACGGCTGGCGCGGCGCCAGCTCTGGTGAAGGCCGCGGAGCTGGAGCGGTTTGCCACGGCTGTCATGGAGGCCGTCGGTCTGCCAGGTGCTGACGCACGCACGGTAGCCTGGGCCCTGGTGACGGCCAACCTAGAAGGAATCGATACGCACGGAGTTTCTCGTCTGGCTCTCTATGCGCGGCGGGTCCGCGCCGGTCTGGCTGCCGCCCGTCCCCGGTTGCGCTGGAGTCATCCGGCGCCGGCGGTGGCCCTGCTCGATGCGGATAACGCACTCGGCCCGGTGGCTGCCGTGGCGGCGATGGACGAGGCTGTGCGTCTGGCCCGCAGCCAGGGGAGCGGCATGGTGGCGGTCGCCCATACCAATCACGCGGCGGCGCTCTCGGCCTATGTTGAGCGCGCGACCGAGGCTGACTGTCTGGCGCTGATGGTCTGTAATACGCCGCCGGCCATGCCGCCCTGGGGTGGGCGCCGGGCTTTTCTCGGCACCAATCCGCTGGCGTTTGCTGCGCCCGGGGCTGTGCCCGGAGAGCCGCCAGTGGTGATCGATATGGCGACAACCGTTGTGGCACGTGGTAATATTATCATGGCCGCTCGTAAGGGGCGTGCGATCCCCGAGGGGTGGGCCGTTGACGCTGAGGGGTGCTCTACGACGGATGCTCAGGCCGCGCTGGCCGGGGCTGTGCTGCCGATGGCTGGCCCCAAGGGCTATGCGCTGGCCCTGATGATCGAGATCCTCTCGGCGATCGTGCCGGGCTCAAGTTGGGGACCACATGTACGCTCGCCGTATGAGGACTGGACGAGACCGACCGACGCGGGCCTCTGGTGCCTGGCGCTCTCTCTGCCGGCGCTGATGCCCCTGGAGATCTATCAGCAGCGCCTGGGGGGCCTGCTGGGGGCGCTCCAGCAGGAGCCTGCTGCCCCCGGCGAGGAGATCCGCATCCCTGGGGCGCGGCGAGCGGCGACACGGGCCCAGCGCCTGGCTCAGGGCATTCCCCTTGATTCGGCGACACACGCCGAGCTGGCTGCACTGAGTGCGGAGCTTGGCGTCAGGCCACCTGTCTGGAGCACACCGTAGAGCAATGGGTGTCTTTCAACCAGTACAAGATGATCATCGCAGCCTGGAGGGGCGCATCGTTTCCTATATTCGTGACCTGGTCGAGCAGGGTGTACTGACGCCTGGCGAGCGCCTGCCGCCGGAGCGTGAGCTGGCTGCCCAGTTGCGGGTGAGCCGCACGGCGCTGCGGGAGGCGCTGCATACGCTGGCGGCCCTCGGCCTGGTGGAGGCGCGGCATGGTCGCGGAGTCTTTGTGGTTGGGGGATCGCTGCAGGCCACGGCGCAGCGCCTATCGCTGGCTCTGGAGGCTCGCGAGACGGAAGAGGAAAGCGTGGCGCGCGTTCGTCAGCTCTTCGAGATTCGCCGGGTACTGGAGGGGGCGGCAGCCGAGTGGGCGGCCCTGCGTGCGCAACCGGAGCAGATTGCAGAAATGCAGACCGTCCTCGCCAAAGATCGCGCCCTCCGCACCGCTGAGGAGGTTGACCGGGCGCTCATCAGCGAGCTGGATGGGCAACTCCACGCCTTGATTGCTGCCAGTACGGCCAATCGCCTGCTGGTCTTGCTCATGGCTTCCCTGCTTGATGAGCTGGCGACGGCGCGCAGTCGCAGCCTGGCCTTGCCGGAGCGCATCAGGCGCTCGCTCGAACAGCATACGGCCATCGTGGAGGCGATCGCTGCTCGTGATCCGCAGGCAGCCCGCGCAGCTATGATTGCTCATCTCGACGATGTTGAGCAGGCTATCGTCCACAGTCTGAAGGCCCAGGGCAGCGGCAATCAGCAAGAGCGGCAGGCGACCCAAGATCAGAACCAGCTCACTCAGACGCAGGACGAGTGAAGCCTATCTACGCGACTGAGGGGCGAACCTGATCGCATCGAGCCAGTTGCTCCAACTTGTGCATCGGGATCAGCCGACGAGAGGTCAGCACCATGATTTGATAGGTAAGACCTCTGTTGCCTCTACCTCCTCTTTCTCTCCGTCAGATTCCCAGAGGAAACTACAGGAGACTATGGCTCTTCTGGCAGTTCGTACCAGCGCACACGTTCGCCGATGATGGCCCGCCAACGCCAGCGCCAGCCTTTGCGAGTGGCTTCGATCGCCTCCTGCAGCTGCAGGAGGCGATTATGCAGTAGCGTCAGCGTATCATTCCTCTCGACCAAAAGAGCAGCGCGTTCTCTTAAGACAGAGAGATTCGTCGTCACAGTCTTCCAGAGGCCCCAGTCGCGGGCGAGCAGGGTGGCAATGCGACTGACATTCAACAGGCCCGGTTCATCGTGTGCCCCCCAGGGAGCGGCCAACATCAGGGCGAGCGCATCCCGCATATCTTTCTCCGTAAGCTCCACAATCTGAAGCTTCGTCAGTAAAAGATCTGCGAGCGGTAGCGTCACAGGCTGGAGGGCGAGGCGATCGGAGAGTGCAAGACGGTGGCACATCTGGAATTCATCAATGAATATATCCACTTTTTCGCCTTGAGCGAAATACATCAGGCGATAGCGGCCATGCAGCACGTTGAAGGCCTTATTCGGGAGGAAGCCCAGCTCTTCCAGCCACTGCTGCACACGGCGGCGTTGAGAGCTGGTCGTGAAGAGATCGAGATCGCCGGGCTGTCGGAGCAGAGAGGGGGGGACCTGGGCGCGCGCAGCATGGAACTGCACTGCATGCCCGCCGAGCAGCCGGGCGCCGATGTCAGGTCCCGTCATGAGGGTTTCTAGCAGCGTCTTCGACCAGTGGCTCGTTGGCAGACTCGTCTCCATTGCTGTTTGCTCCTGGCGAAGTAATCGAGAGCGTCAACAAAGCTTACTCTGGTGGAATTTCCTGGAAAACAAGATCGAGATCGATACCCTGGCGCGCGCGCAGCCAGCGCATTGCGGCATAGTAAAGGAAGCCGGACAGGAAGACTGCGATATTGATCAGAAGCATGGTTGGCTGTGCGAAACTGATACCCGAATTGGGGTCCAGAAGGAAAGCCCACTCGATGAGTAAGAGGCCCGCCACGCTGATCCCTCCTAGCACAGAGAGCAAGGGCAGGCGCCCCAGACGCCAGTTCACCGGTGAGGCCTCGAACATTTCCCGCTGCCGGAGCGGGAAGACAATGGCAGCGATCGAGGTCAAAAGGAAAGTAAACACCTGACCGAAGAAGCCGGCGATGGTCGCGAACGAAGGATCGTAGGCATAGACTGCCAGCAGCGCCAGGCCGAGCAGGCCCGAAAGCCCGATTGACCAGATCGGGGCATGCGTGCGCTCGCTGACCTCGGCCAGACGTGCGGGGGCCAGACCATCCAGGGCCCAGGCCATCAAATTGCGCGTCGTTGTCAGGATATAGATCGGCAGCCAGGCAAACGTCCAGAGAGCAAAGCCGACACCCATCAGCAATATCAGGAACAGATTATGGGTGAGCATCGTTGCAATTTCTGCGAACGTCGGAATAAAGCTCAGATGGAGTGCTGCCAGATCGGCGCTGTCCAAAGCGTGCCAGAAAGGCAGAGCGGCAGCATGCAAAGCAGCCCAGACCAGCAGCAGAATCCAGACAGTCGAGTAGATGAGTGAGCCTGGCATACCGAGCATCTGGGCGCGGTTCGCCCCTTTGATTTCGCCGCCGATATAGGCCGAGGCGATGCTGAAGCCGAGTACACTGAAAGGCCAGGTCATGCCAGCGATGGTTGACAGCCAGTTCAAGGAAGGAGAAGGGGAGCTTCCGGCATTCCTGAACAAGTAATGGTAGGTGTCACTCAGGCCAGTGAAGGGAGCCAGATAGCTATTGAAGGCAGTGACCAGGCTGTTGGCACGAAGGAGAAAGATCAGGCAGATCACTACCAGACCGGCAGAGGCGACAATAAATAGCCAGCGCTGCAGAGTCATATAGGTGTTGGTGCCGATCGAAAAGACGACCACGTAGACGAGAATCAGCAGGCCCCCTGTTAAGAAGACTCCGGTAGGAGTCGTGAACCAGTTGCCGATGGTCGCCAGCACTGGAGCGTGGAAATAGACACTCAGACTACGGCAGAGGGCGGAGATGCCGTACTTACCCAGGAAAGCCGCGGGCACGCCAATATAGAGAAAACTCCAAATCGTGTAATTCCAGTTGGCGACGAAGCCCCAGACCGGCGAGAGCGAGCGACTGACGTAGACATATTCGCCGCCCGAGCGTGGCATGGCGCTAGCGAACATGGCATAGATCAGGCTACAGGGCAGGACTGCTACGAAGCAGAGCAGCGTAGCCAGATACATGTTGGCACCGGGGTAAGCATCTGTCGGGAGGAAGAGGAACATGAAGGCCACCCCGATGGCAATGTTGATGAAGTTCACATTGTAGATGAAGACATCTGAGGCTTTGGCCTGGCGCACCAGCCCTGTTGCTTTACGGGAGAAAGTGCTGACCATAGGGGGACGCTCCTTCATATATACAGTCATCCAATCAACAGGGTGACCGTCATGCGGTCACCAGTTGATAGCCGGCCACGCGGTCCCGGGCGAGCTGAATGATTGCGCCATGTAGGACGCCTTCGCCATACTCGCTACCAGGATTCAAGCACAAGGTACGGCCCAGCTTACGGGCGCCGCGCGACTCGTGGACGTGCCCATGCAGTCCCAGCAATGGTTGATAGCGCTCAATTGTCCGGCGCACAGCCAGACTGCCCACTGGAGTCATCACTGTGTGACCGGCGCGTGTCACCACCTGCCCATCGCGGAGCAGAGGGGCATGATCCAGCCCTGAGCCATGAGGGGGAACATGCAAGGTGAAGATCGCGCGCTCTGGATGAGCCAACTGATCGGCGAGGCGGATGATCAGGGCTTCCAGCTCCTCCTCTGGCAGCTCGCGCGGGCTATCGAAAGGAGTACGATTGCTGTAGCCAACCACGATCATCTCGTGCTCGTCGTCCAGAGAAGTGACCTGCCCGTCAGCGTTCTTCACGTACTGTGTCTGTCCCAGAACGCGATCCACTATCCACTCATCATCGTTGCCCGGATTGATGAAACAGCGTACCCCCAGGCGCTGCAGGCGTTCCTCGGCGATGGTCAGCCAGCGTTCAAGCGTTTCCACTACTAGCCGTTCGAAGAGGGCGCTCTGTTTGGCTTTATCAGCCAGGATAGCCTCGTACTCATCCGGTTCCAGGCGTACGGGGTAGAAGCCATTGAAACGAATAGCCTTCTCCAAGGCTTGCAGCTCGTCGCTGGTCTCGGCCCGCTGAGTGCGCCCAAGGAAATTGGCCTCGTAGCCACCATCGCGGTGAAGAAGAGGCACCACGATCTTGCCAGTGATATCGCCGCCAAGGATGAGCACATGAGCTTTATAGAACTGAGCTGCGTTGAGGAACTTCAAGAAGCAGCGTTCCGAGCCGTGGATATCGCTCGCGTAGAAGATCCGCGTTCCGCGGGTCATCCTTCGCCTCCATTATCGAACGAATCATGCCATTGATCCTGGCCTGCAAAGCGGCAGGTGCAGGCTATCTCAGCGGCCTCCGACCTTGCCATGAACGACCATCGTAGCGATCACGTCGACAATGGCGCGTACCGCCATCAGGGCCGTCGTATCGCTGATATCGTAGGGAGGTGAGACCTCTACCACCTCCATGCCGCAGACACCTTCCCGGGCCACCAGTTGCAGCAGCTTCAAAGCCTCTCTGGGAAGGAAACCGCCTGGCTCTGGCCAGCCGGTACCGGGCACAAAACCGGCGTCGAGCGAATCGATATCGAAGCTTAAATAGACTGCCTTTGCTCCTTTCCAGGCCACCTCTAGCGCGATCTCGGCCACTTTCTCGATGCCCAGGCGCTCAACATCAGTAATGGTCAGAATTGTTGTTCCTCGCTCGCGTGCTACGGCGACCCCGGCGCGGGGGACCTGCCAGCCGCCAATGCCAATCTGAACCAGGTTTGAGGGGGGAGCATTGGGGATATTAGTTGCGTGGAACCAGGGTGTGGTGTGCATGCGCTCATCCATGTCCTTTTCCTGCGTGTCGACATGGCGGTCAAGGTGGATGATGCCGACGTTGCCTTCGATGTTCTCCGCTATTCCTCGCAGGCATGGATAGCCGATGGCATGATCGCCGCCCAGGATAATGGGCATGGTCCCTTTGCTCAGCACAAACGAGACGGCCTTGCTGATCTGGTCGAAGCTCTTTTCGATATTAGCCACTGTGAAGACATCGCCCAGATCGCAGATCTTGACCTGCTCGCGCAGATCAACGCCCAGCTCGTAGTTGTAGGTGGTGTAGAGCGCTGAGATGCGGCGAATGGCTTGCGGCCCAAAGCGAGTACCTGGTCGGTAAGTTGTGCCGATGTCAAAGGGTACACCCAGAACGGCGATGTCGTATCGATCCACCTCATGAACATTCTCGAGGAATGGCATCTTCAGAAATGTGTTGATGCCTGCCCAATGAGGTAGCTCCCCGCGACTGAAGCAGGAGATCGTTCGATCCTCGATGCTCTGGGCCGCTTCTAACCCCAGAGCAATGGCCCGGCTTATCTCCGCCTCACTACGGGCTTGGGGTAACTTTGCCTCCGCCTGGGCTGCGATATACCCCTCAAAATCTTCCCGGCTGAAGGAGGCATCCTTGCTTTCCCGATGGCTAAGGCCGTGATTGTGAAAGAAGCTCATAGAACCAGTTCCCTCCCTAGACGTGGCCGCTCGTGATCGGTTAACGGCGCACCTTTTTCATGTCCAAAGTCGAGGTCAGCTCGTTGTCCCTTTACAGCCCGGCGCTCTGGCCCAGACCCATCTGGCCAGTCCCTGCTGGCAATAAAGAGGAAGCCGGCAAGTGCAAAGCACAGCGTCGAGGACACTCGCCTTCTCGACCGGTAGACAGGCGAGAAAAGAGCGCTCTCTCTTGCGGTGATCGGCCAAAAGGAGCACGCTCTTTATTTCCTCATTCATCTAAGTGGTTGCTGGCTTGCCGGTGGGAGAGGCTGATCAACTCTGACAGCGATGCTTTCCCGCGCGAGGTCCGTTGTTTAGGACAAAATGCACAGATTGGGCGCCGTTGCTCCCTCTATAGAGAGTATAAGAAGAAAGTGAGGCCAGAGACTATAGCCACTTTGCCGAGGATCTGCAGCTGGGTTTTGGGCAGTATGTACAATGCCGCTCCGGCGGGCCTGGAGGAAATGAGTGATGTCACTGGCCATGAGTGCTGACCCGGGCTGCCTCTTCATCTCCCCCTTTCAGCTGGTGTGAAGCAGGGACCCTGGCTTGCTGACAGCCTGGTATCGATCCTAGATCACTTTGCCCCTGTCTGCATAACAGAAGAAAGAGGATAGCCAGAAGAGGGACCGTACTCTCAGCAAGCGCTAAAGGAGACGTTGCAATCTGACAGGCAGCAGAGCCGTCTTCGGCGAGAATGCTATGTCTGCCTGCTCCTGCTCCTGCTCTGCCCGGACTCCCTCCGTGCTGCTCTGGCGAGTGAGGTTCTTCAACATGTGGGGAAGAAGACTCATGCTTATCCTGATTCGTCTACTTGCAGCTCTCCTCGGCAACTGGAGGAGGCGGGGAAGGCTGTATCAACGGGGCTACCGGCAGTCCGTGATGGCCCTCCTGGTCGATGGAGAGAATATCGGACCAGAGTGGGCGGCGGCCATCGTGGCCAAAGCCTGCCAGTTTGGATGCCCAGCCATCCGGCGCGTCTATGGGGATTGGACTACGAGCTACATGGCTTCATGGCGAGCCATCGCGGAGTGCTATGGCTTCCAGCAGGTTCAGGTTCCGCGAGCCGTGATCGGCAAGAATGCCGTTGATCTCGCGCTGACGGTCGACGCTATGGATCTCCTCTTTGAAGGATTGTGCAGCTTCTGTCTGGTGAGTAGCGATAGCGACTATGCGCCCCTGGTCAGGCGTCTGCGCGAGGCGGGCTGTTTTGTACTGGGCATTGGCCGGCCACCGGTCCCCCAGCTGCTTTGCGAAGCCTGCCACGTTTTTATCACCACTGATCAGCTGCATCGGCTGCAGGTACTCAGGGCCGGGACGGCGCCAGTTCAGGAGGACCGGACCACCACCAGCGAGCAGCCAGCACCTGCGGAAGAGCCGTCCCTGCCCCTGCCCCTGCCCCAGGCTGCTGCCGGGGAGGGCCAGCGGACCGGGACGCTGCCCAGAGAGCTGTTGCTGTCGGCCTATCGAGAAGCCACCCAGGTGAGCAAGCGCCATGATGGCTGGGTGAGCGAGTCCCAGCTCGGGCAACACCTGCACAAACAGGTGGCCCAGTTCAAACCCAAAACCTACGGCTTTCGCTCGCTGAGGGAGCTGCTAGAGCAGGCACGAGCCGAGGGCCTCTTTGAGATTCAGCGCAGTGATAGCAAGCAGTGGTATGTGTATGCGCCGATCTCTGCCACCTCAATGCCCCAGGAACCGGAATGGCCTGCTCCGGCGCCGTAGCGTTGGCCGATCGGGCGTTTCCGGCTGTCGGAAGGAGCCTTTGGCGCGGGGCGGGAAGGGGAAAGGCCGGGCGAGCTAACCTTAGCCCTTATCCGTTTCCGGTAGCACGGGCAGGGGACGCACCCAGCGGATCTGCAAGTGACTGGCGCAGAGCGGACAGCGCCGCTCGGCAGGCAGAGGCACGGCGATCAGCGCCATATAGCGCCAGGCGCCGTCTAGATTGCGCTCCCATATCAAGCTACAATCGGGACAGACATGACGTTCCCAGATCACCATTACGATTGTGCTTTCCAGAGAAGCTGGCCGCTTCTCTTGTCTTTTACCTATTGGTTGCCATCTGGACGAAAGCGGCCCCTGTTGTCTGCGGGCCGCTCTTGGGCGTCGTGGCAGCGCTGGATCAACGTTGCCTCTCGGCAGATGGTATTAGCGAATAGTATAGCAGATCCCGGCTGAAAAAGGAACCATAGCTTGCTCTACAGCGATCGAAAGGTGTGGTCCCCGACAGCGACAAACTCCACTCTGACGACGGACGCTGATGCCGGGATGTGGCGCGTCTTCCTCTTTCTCTGGACCTGCCCCTGCTGCACTGGCGCGCTGAACCAACCGCCAGGCGCCGGACGGCGCGGCCCGGCGTGGTGTGGCCTCTGGCTGGCAATATCGCAAGGCCCCGTCAGGGTCGGGGGCTGCCGCGCTGCCAGCCAGGCGAAGCTTTTCCCACGCTGCGGCTCCCGCTCGATGGTGATAGAGCGAGCTAGGCGGATGAGGAAGACAGCAGGGCCTGCAGCAGCAGCGTGCCATCGGGCGTGCCCAGGCCCGTACAGGCATCCCAACCGGGGCCGGCGCTGTAGCCGCCGTTGTTGCCGCTGGTCACGTCGCGCAGCGCCTTCTGCTGCAACAATTGGGTGTAATGCTGATAGAGGAAGGGGTTCAGGTAACCAAGGGGCTGGCCGCGCCGCTGATTGAGCAGGGCAATCAGGCCGGCCCACAGGGGAGCCA
The DNA here is from genome assembly GCF_001748285.1 of Thermogemmatispora onikobensis. Lineage (NCBI taxonomy): Bacteria > Bacillati > Chloroflexota > Ktedonobacteria > Thermogemmatisporales > Thermogemmatisporaceae > Thermogemmatispora > Thermogemmatispora onikobensis. The sequence goes on from NZ_BDGT01000006.1 coordinate 182,782, forward strand.
CCGCGCTGGTGCCGCCGACGGAAGTGCTCTGGCCATCGACGAGGATCTGGTAGCCTGTCTGCGGGTCTGCGTTGCCGGCCACATCGGGTACGCCGCGCCCCTGGTGCTGGTCGTTAATCGATGGGGGAACATGAGCGTTCATCTGCCAGGCGGGGAGCGGAAACACATCGCTGATGCCGCCGCCGGTCGCACCATCGCCGCTGGTAGCCTCGTTCCAGACCACCTCACTGACAACCTGACTGCCCTGGGCCTCCAGGCGGGTGCCGCCGCAGCCAAGCACATAAGGACTGGAGGCCGGAAAATCCACATGGGCCTTCTGATCGTTGACCCCATCACTTGAGCCGTTATCGCCGGCAGCTACACAGATTGTGATCCCCAGGGAGGCCGCGGTCTGAAAGGCCGCGTTCATGGTGGTCAGTGCCTGGCGCGTCCAGCTTCCCTCGGGGGCGCCCCAGCTGATGGAGAGCACCGACGGCGCATTCGTAGTATCGTGGATGGCCTGGGTGATAGCATCCAGAAAGCCGCGCTCAGTATTGGGGGCGAAGTAGACAGCGATGCGGGCCGCGGGAGCGATGGCGCCGGCGATCTCGATATCGAGGGCGACCTCGCCATCCGCGCTGTTGGGGTCGCCTGTTGGACTATTCTCGCCACCGTCGACAGAGACGCTGACGACCGTCGGCGGCTTCAGCGCGAGCTGCTGGAAGTAGGTTGTCAGGTCCTCACTGCTGTAGCCTCCTCCCAGCTCGATCAGCGCGATACACTGACCGCTGCCGGTCAGATCGCGTGGAAAATCATAGAGCTGGGCCACCTGCAGCGGGGTATAGCTAACGGTGGCGGTTCCTACCAGCGCGCTGGCCCCGGCAGGCGAGGCAAAGCGCAGGTGGGGCTGGGCCTGGGGACGATCGTCCAGTCCAAAGACCCCGACCACAATTGATGCCAGCTCTTGGGGAATGTGCAGGGGACCGGAGCGCCCGCGGAACGTCTGCCCCTCGTGCTCGTAATAGTGCAGCTCGGTGCCAAAGGCCGAACAGAACTGGCTCACGGTGCCGCCCAATACCAGCCGGCGGGCCGCAGGATCGACCGCCAGCACGCTCAGCTGATGGGTGTGAGCGAAGGCTTCCACCCTGGCAATGTCCTCTGGACTGGCGCGATGCTGGGCCAGATACTCCTCTCGGCTCAGGCGCTGGCCCGGCTGGCTGAAGTGGTGCTCTAACTGAGCGACCAGGGTGCTCCCCGCGGGATCTCTGAGATAGACGCTGACCTCGAGGCGCTCGTTGGGATCAGCCGGCCCGATCTGCCGGGCCTGAGCGGGGAGATGACGCTCACTGCCGGCCAGTCGTGTGAATCCTTTAGGAATCTCGGGCATGGTCTCTTTCCTTCCGTCCTCTCATCACAACGTTCCCTTTCTGGGGACGCGCTAAACTTCCTGCAAACAAGACGCTCGTACCCCCTCTTCGTAGATGGTGACTTCTTGCCTCTCAGCCGCGGGAAGAATATGCTCCTTTCTTCTTACACGGTCTGCAGCCGCAGACGGATCAGAAGATCGTTCAGGCCCGCTTGTGCCTGTGCATCTGGCTTAACAGGGAGAACGCTGCTCTCCACAGATTGCTCCAGATCGCCCAACAGGCGCCTCCACTCCTCCTCGTAAAGGGCGACAGCGCCCTCCTCTAGCTGGGCTTTCTCGCCGCCGGCCTGCTTGCGCGTGATCAGGTCCGCCACAGATGAGAACCGGAACACTTCGTTGAGGCGCTTCAGATTCGCCTCCAGCTCTCCAGTGCGCACCAGGTGCAGACCAGTCAAAATGATGCGATAGATGGAGAGTACCAACTTGATAGAAGGAGGCTGTTTGTGGCTGGCCTGTTTCAGACAACTGCGAGCGAAGCCTAGATAGTGGTAGGCGTAGTAGCGTGTAACGCAGCGCATGGCCAGCGCCTTCAGCTCTTCGTGCTCGGGCGTGGTGTGAAGCACCAGCGGCGAGTAAATGGCTTCCAGAATGTTTCCATTCTTGTCCAGCAGCAGCCTAAAGCATTTGCGGACATCGTACGTCACCAGATCGACTTCCGCTCCGTCGTCGTTGGAGTGCTGTTCGAGGGTCTCTGCTCCCTCGTGCAGCCCGATTACTTCGTGCAGCGGCAGAATATGGGCGCCGCGCAGGTCGTAGTCGGAATCGGGCGACGCGAATCCGTAGAGATGTGACCCGCTCAGTGTGATGAAGAGCAGCGGATAGCGCTGCCGTGCTAGCGTAGCCCTGAGCCGTTCGAGTTGTTCTTCCTGCATGTGTTTCTCCTTCCATTCCGCATCATGATCGCGCTTAGGCTCTCTGTTGCACCTGGAGGAGAGGCGATACAGATCTTCCCGCTCTGGCAGGCCGGGCTGCCCGATCTTTCTCTCATCCATTCCCTCTTGGGCTGAGGCTGAGGCTCCTCTGACTGCCAGTCAACCACGAGCTCATGCCTGGCGACGAAACCGGGCCAGGAAGGGCAGAGCACCTAACCCGTCGCCACCGCATCGCTTCTGGCACGGGGCTGTGGAGGCGAGTAGGCAGAGGAGCAGGCAAAGCTGCTTCGCAAAGGCGAGGCGCAGGAAACATCGGGGATCGCATGCAAAGGCAGGCACGGAGCTTGCAGTTCCAAGTACAACGCTGAATAGATTCCTTTCCACTTTTGACTCTCTTGCTTAAGATAGCACTTTTAGCGATCTTTGTCAAGGAAAGTCCACCTCTCAAGCTAGTGTTCCAATGGCGGGCACCAGCACGCCGCGGCCTAGATCGTAGAAGGTGTAGAAGCGGTCTAACGCTTAAAAATGTTGAGCAGAGCAGCACCAGTACCAGTAGAAGAGAGACGAAAAGAGCGCGCTGACGGCCAGTTTGTTCCATCAAAGACCTCCAGATCCGATCTCAATGCTGAAGGACACTTCACGGTGTGAAGCAAGTCTACGGCAGACAGCGGAGTGCCCACCTGCAGGTTCTGGGTCTTCTCTCCTGGTTTCTCCCTGGCGGGCGGTCTCAGCCGTAGCAGAGCAGGAGAGAGCAGCGCGGGCGTGGTGCGGTCAGCCGCTAGTTAGCGAGGCCACCCTGGGCCAGGCCGGAGCGGAAGTAGCGCTGGGCGAAAAAGAAGATCAGCATCAGCGGGATCGAGACGATTACCGAGGAGGCGGCAAAGATTCCCCACGGTGTGCGGAAATCGCTCTGCAGGCTGTAGAGGCCCAGAAGAAAGGTCAGATTGCTGCCGTTAGCATTGGCGTTCAGGACCAGATTGGCCAGGGCGAACTCATTCCAGCCCGTCATAAAGGTAAAGAGGGCCGCGACCGCCAGCGGTAAGACAATGTGCCAGAAAGCCTGGAGCGGCGTGGCGCCGTCCAGTAAGGCTGCCTGCTCCAGCTCGATCGGCAATCCATCGAGATAGGATTTCGTGTTCCAGCAGCAGAAGACTATCGCACCGGCTGAGTAGATCAGCACCAGACCAAGCAGGTTGTTGAGGAGATGCAGCGCATTCAGCAGCAGATAATACGCTGTCAGCGCCAGCAGGCCCGGGAAAGCCTGCAGCGTCAGCAGCGCGCGCAGCGTCAACTCGCGGCCAGCGAAGCGGAAGCGTGCCAGCGCATAGGCGCCGCTCGTTGAACAGACCAATCCGCAGAGAGCCGTCAGACCGCAAACCAGCAAGGTATTGCCGATCCAGTTCAGCAGCGGCTCCTGCGTAAAAGCCGTCACATAGTTGGCGAAAGTAAAATGAACCGGGAAGAGATGCAGATCAGTAGTATAGAGATTCTGCGCTCCGGCGAACGAAGCCTGGATCACATAGTAAAGAGGAAAGAGCGCGAAGACCGCCATCACCACCAGGAAGGCGTAGATGCTAATCAGTCCCAGGCGAGCGCTGAGACCGGCGGCCCGCCGGGCCTGCAGCCGCTTCGCTTGCTCCCTTGCAGGGGTACTGAAAGCGGCAGGCTGCTGCTCTTAGTGCAGCACCGGGCAATTGCTGGCTCATGCTTATGCCTCCCTGACGCGGCTCGTCTGTGGAGACCGTGCGCCCAGGCCAGAACCCAGGTAGGTCAGGGCCGCGAGGATAACAAACAGCGTGATTGCGAAGGCGGCGATAAAGCCGTAGTGTGGGTTGGCTACCGTAGCCCCCAGGATGCGATTGTGCATATAGATCATGACAAATTCCGTGGCCCCCGGTTTCAGGGCGCTGACCACCGGTCCCCCTTGTGTGATCAGAAAGACCGTATTAAACATCTGGAAAGTCGTAATGGCGCTCAGAATAGTGGCGGGCACCAGAGCTGGAGTCACCAGCGGCAAGGTCACGTGGCGAAAATACTGCCAGGGGCCGGCCCCGTCGATCCGTGCCGCCTCACGCAGCTCGCCGGGAATGCCCTGCAGTGCACCCAGGATGACCACCGTGCGATGCGGTAGCGCACGCGCGTGCTGGCTGGCCGGGGATGCGAGCCAGCCAGTGGGTAATATAGCCAGCGTGCGGGTCCCAGGTCACGCGGGCGCGCTCCATCGGGAGGACGGTCGAGGAGCGTTCGGGACGGCTGCCGTCGACGGTGTAGTAGAGCGCGGCGCGTTCAATGGGCACTTCCTCACCGCTGGTGGCCCAGACTTCGACTGGCTCGCCGGGGAGAGGAGCCGCGGGCAGAATGGTGTTATCGTGGCGAAATTGGCTGCGTTGAGCTGTCCAGCGGATGAGGATCTCGCTCAGGGGCAGGTCGCCGGGGACCGCTGCCATCTGCTCGGCGCTTGGTTGCGAGGGCGCTTCATCTGTGGCCGACTCAAAGATCTCTGGCATAGTGACTTTCCTACCTACCTCATTAGTTGCAACTAGGGCGCGGTGTTGTTCGCCTCGTGTGAAGTCGCTTCGATCTCGGCGCTCACGATAGCCCGTAAGCGCTTGAGCATGGCGATCAGATGCCGCTCTTCGTCGCGGCTCAAGACGCTGAAACGGCGGCGAATGGCCTCTTCAATGGCGGCCTGGGCCTCGCGGCGCCGGGCGATGCCTGCGGCTGTCAGGGTGACACGCTGTGAACGGCGATCGCCGGGGTCAGGGCTACGGCTTATCAACCCCTCGCTTTCCAGGTAATCTACCAGGCGAGTAACCGTGCTCCGTTCGCACAGCAGGCGTTCGCTGAGATCCGTCAGCCGCCAGCCCTCGTCAGGGTCGAGCAGGAGCAGGGCATTATATTGCAGCGTGTTCAGTCGGAACTGACGCAGGACCAGGCGGTCGGCGTGGTCAAGCAGCAAGCTCAGCTCTTGGAAGAGACGGTAGTCCTGGTAGTCATCCATGCGCTTGGCGTGTCCCTTTCCCTCTGTAGCGCGGCTCGCGGGTTTGGCGCGTCGCCAGGCGAGGCCGCAATTTGTTGCGGATGCAATTGTTGCGATAGATATTGTTTCATAGGAAAGTATATCGGGGAAGTGCCCTATTGTCAAGCTTTTGTACAAGAGCGGCTTGCTCGGCGGCATCCTGGAAGCAGTGATCGCGAGCCGCAGGCTGCTGGGGAAAGAGGCTCCAGTTGCTGGGGGCGCAGCTGTGCCCCACTGAAAGGGGGATCATCAGTGCTCCCAGCATCCAGTGCGTGGGGCCAGGCACGGAGGGAGAGCTTATGACGACGGGTGGGACAAAAGAAAGAGCAGGAGCTCCGGCTCCTGCTGAAAGGAGTGTCTGGTTGGCCTGATCGTGGTTGGGCGGAGCTCAAGAGGAGGCCGCGGTGAGCAGCCAGCGGCGAGCCTCCTCAGCGTGGAGGAGCTGAGGCTGGCCGTCCTCACCGAGGTCGATCCAGGCGACGCGGACGGTTTCCAATCCCTGGGCGCCGTGCAAGCGGGCCTGGCGGAGGCGGGCGCCGGAGAGATTGGCGTTCTTGAGGCGAGCGCCGGAGAGATTGGCGGCCTCGAGCCGGGCCTGGCGCAAGTCGGCCTGTTCCAGATCGGCGTCCGAGAGATCGGCCTCGCGTAGATCAGCGGCCCAAAAGTCCGTGCCCCCCCGGATGCGGCGCAGGCTGGCCTGGCGGAGGCGGGCACGGGAGCAGTCGGCCCCGCTCAGATCCGCCTCATCCAGGACGGCTTGGACGAAGCAGGCCCCCGCGGCGTGCGCTTGCACCAACGAGGCATACTCCAGTCGGGAGCCAGTGAGATCGGCCCCCTCCAACCAGGCCTCGTCAAGGAGCGAGCGCGAGAGATCGCAGGCCTGGAGCTGGGCGTCAGTCAGCCCTCTGCCGCTGAGGTCAAGCTCGCGCAGGTCGGCCTGGCGAAGGACGAGGCGGCGCCCGGCGCGACCGCGGCTTTGCAGCCAGCGCTCGTGGGCCAGGATCTGGGCATGCAGGTCAGGGGGAAGGAAACAGAGGATCAAGGGAACACCTCCTTGGATCAACTGAGTGGTTGGTGGGTCAGGTGGGCTGCTGCGGATGGGACGCCTCCTTGGGTGGGAGGTGGATCTGCTGCTGGAAGAGGGCCTGATAGGCGGAGGAGTAGTAGGCGGCTTCGAGGGAGGTTTCGAAGTGGGCGAGGAGATGCTGGGACTCGTCGGGGTGACCGAAGCCGCGGCCTTCCTGGGAGAGGGCCAGCAGGTCCTCGGGGGTGTAGAAGGGGTGGGAGGAGTGGCTGCAGTCGTCGACGAGGCAGGGCCAGCGGGCAGCGAACTGGCAGCAGAGCTGGAGGCAGAGCTGCTCGCTTTGGGGGGTGCTGGGGAAGACGAGCAGGAGGCGGGTCTGGCTGGGCTGGCCGAGGATCTGGCGGAGGGCGGGCGGCTCCAGCTCAGCGAGGGGAGGGAGGGCATGGAGGTAGATGCGGACGAAGGCCGTCTCGCGGGTCAGCAGGTAGGTGAAGAAGGGGTCGAGTGGGTGGGCGCCGGCCTGTAGCAGGAAGGCCTCGAGTTCAACATCTGGGATGGAGGCGCTGGAGAAGAGCAAGACGGTAGTGGACATAGGTGGTGGACATGCAGGTGGAGGAAGAGGTCCTCTGGGGATTGGACCACGGCGACGCGCTCGAGGGAGAGGTAGTGGACGAGCCTGGCGGGGAAATGCGGGGCATAGAGGATCACCTGTTGGGAAGAGGAGGCTTGGCTGCGGTAGATCCCGAGCTCCTTTTCGGGGATGGTGCGATCGAGGGAGACCATGATCAGGGCCTTGGGCAGGACGAGGTCGAGGATGGCAGGGCCGTAGTAGCGGTCGGTGACGGGGTGGCAGAAGGCGAGCAGGGAGCCCAGGAGGGCCTGGGCGAGCAGGCCTTTGAGGCGTACGAGGGTCTGGAGCCGGGGAGCGCTGGGATGGGTGTAGGAGGAGGCGGCGCGGATCTGGGCATAGAGCTGGTAGAGCTGCTGGGGGGTGAGGCCCAGCCAGTCGGTGCCGTTCTGGAGGGCGGCCTTGAGGCGGTTGAGGAGGAGGGAGAGGGAGGCGAGGCCGGTGTGCCAGTCAGCCTGCAGGAGGGAGGAGATTTCCTCCTGGGAGAAGCCGGCTTGCTGCAGGAGTTCGCCGGCGGTGACCGAGGGGCGGGGGATGGAAGCCGAGAGCAGCCAGCGGCGGGCCTGCGCGCCGTGGAGGAGCAGGGGGGGCCATCGTCCTCGCTGATGTCGATCCAGTCAGCCTGGACGGTGTCGAGGTCACGAGCGCCGAGGAGGGAGGCGCTGCCCAGGCGGGCGCCGGTGAGGTCGGCGCAGGTGAGGATGGCGCCGGTGAGCAGGGCCTGCTGCAGGTTGGCGCCGCGCAGGTTGGCTGCCTCCAGGCAGGCCGAACTCAGAAGCGCTCCACGCAGACGGGCCTCGGAGAGGTCTGCGGCCTGCAAATCGGCCTCTATGAGGTTCACGCGGAGGCCATGTAGGCGGCGCAGGTGGGCCTGGCGCAGACGAGCGCAGGAGCAGTCGGCCTTGACCAGGTTGGCCTCATCCAGGGAGGCTTGGTCGAAGCAAGCTCCCTCGGCATGTGCGTAACTCAGCTCGGCTCCCTGCAGTTGGGAGCCGGTCAGATCGGCAGCGGTGAGCCAGCTATCGCAGAGGTTGGCGCCTGAGAGGTTGCAGTGTCTCAGCTGGGCGAAGGAGAGCAGGCGGTTGCTGAGGTCAAGCTCGTGGAGATCGGCCTGGGGGAGGCGCAGGCGGTGACCGGCGCTGCCGCGGCTGTTGAGCCAGCGCTCATGGGCCTGCAGCTGCTCCTCCAGGTCGGCTGGCAACGGGTGAGTCGTCATCAGGCTTGCTCCTTCTCGCTGGTCAGCTAGTTTGCTCTTCGGGAACAATGGCCTTTCATGACCGTGAATGTATCTCAGAAACCCTGTAGCAGGCAAGAGAGGCCTTATTTCTAGATGCGGCGCAGCGCCTTCCCGCCGCGCTCCTGGCGCAGGCTGCTGATCCGCAGGTCTTGGCGGATGCACAGAAGCAGCGTCAGATCGTACAAGCGGTCACACAGGTCCTGGTGGCGTAGAACGGGGCTGGCTCTGGACAGGGGCAGGATCTGACTCGCCTGACGGCCCAGGCGACGGCTCTCTGCACGCAGATCTTCGAGGCTGCGCGGCACGCCCTGGCGGATGGCCTGCAGCCAGGCTTTCTGGTCCTGCTGGGAATGAGCGTTGTTGTAGTGTTGCTGCTGACGCTGCTCTTAAAAGATGTGCCACTGCGCGGGCGTGCAGAGCGACCAGCAGGGCAGACGACAGACAGGTGGCAAGGTACCAACCCGACCAGTTGCTGGCTTGCGCCGTGGCTCCATAGCGCTGTAACCCATCGAGCGGCCAGGGGGATCAAGGTCGCGGCCACTGGCCTGCAGACGCTGATCGAGGACCGCTCTTGCGACAGTCCCTGATCCCATCATAGGGTCGAGTACAGCGCTGCCAGTAGGAAAGCGCCTCAGCTCGCGCGGGGTCACCTCGGGGGCTATACGTGCCGGAAATGGGTGCGAAAGCTCCAAATCTATCATGATGACAGCCCTGACTGGTCCTTTCCTCGGCCCAGTGCAACACAAAAGGTCCTTTGCCGGCTGGGTCTCTTGCTGTCCTGCCCTGACTACGGCTGTCTGCACCTCGCTCTGGTAGGGAGGGCGCTCTTCGCTCACATATTGCAGTAAGAAAGAGAGACAGCTTGGTTGTGGTATACCATGCCTTCCAGTTGCTTGCCTGGCCTGTCCTACATCAAGGGAGGCGGGCATGTCAGTTGTCAAGGATGGCAAGATGCATCTGTTGCAAGCGCACAGGATCAATAATGGTAGTGAGGGCAATGATCTTGCCTTTACTGATCACAGGGATGCCAACGGCGCGCAGCTTGCCATAGGGGGCCACGATGATTCCCACAGAGCCGTTTACCAGTGCCGTTCCGCAGGACCAGAAAAGCTGAGTATGCTTCACAATCAGTGTGGCCGCCGCTGCCGAGCCGTGCAGCTCTCTCCCCGCTCCCGCTGACAGGGCCTGGGATTCGATACGGAAGACGACATCCGGGTCGAGCACAGTGAGAAGCTCATCAAGAGATCCCTCGCGGGCGGCGGTGAGGAAGGCTTCTATCACTTCTCGTTGTGCGACCAACTCCGCATCTTGCACCGGGGCCCCTCCCCGCACCCTGCGACGTGCACGGCTGGCGAGCTGCCGGGTCGCTGCCTCCGAGCGTCCCACCAGTGGTGCGATCTCATCGAAAGGAACGGCGAAGATGTCGTGCAACACGAAAGCGAGGCGTTCGGCGGGCGTGAGCCTATCGAGTACCACGAGCAGAGCTAAGCCAATCGCATCGGCCAGCTCCACCTCTTGCACCGGGTCGCTCGATTGGGACCCGCCTAACATGGCTTCCAGATCCGTGACTTTGGCTTCCAGGGAGTCCTCGGGCCGAGACTTGCGGACACGCAGCATGTTGAGGCAGATGCGCGCCACCGTTGTCGTTAGCCATCCTCCCAGGTTTGAGATGGTGCTCGTGTCGGAACGGCTCAGATGAAGCCAGGACTCCTGCACGGCATCCTCCGCTTCAGAGAGTGAGCCGAGCATGCGGTAGGCTAGTGCTCGCAAGCGAGGGCGCTCTGCCTCAAATTGGGTGGCTAGCCAGTTAGAGGTGTTCATCGTCGGTCACATTTCCTGATTTCTTTGTGTCATAAGTATGACACAGAAAGCCTGACGAGTGTGACAGGAAGAGGCACTTCTGCATCCGCCTCTCTGCGGTGAGTTTGACAGCATGAAGCGCCATCCATCGAGTCAGACATTTCCGATTGGTGTCATGTTTTTCGGGAGGATGAGCAATATGGAGAGTTAGCGCGAACACGTCTTTGTGCCGCTTGCATCGAGGATACCGGCTTTTATAGATAGGGAATCCATACGACCGGCTGGCAGGTTCTCCCGTCTATACTTCTTTTGCGCAGATCGCACTCTCAGGGGACCAGCATGGCAGCACAGGTATTCTGTTGCAGCACCCGGTTGGGATGATGACCTATCGACCGGTTGACATTATCACAAAAGCTGAGCACAGACCTATCAACGAATTGAGATCGTGCGTTTTCATTTCTCAGAGAGGGAAACATGATATATCAGTGGCTTGTCTTCGCTCATATCCTGGGCATTTTCGGCTTCCTGATCGCTCACGGTGCTGTTGCTGCTGTAACCTTCGCTTTACCCAGACAGCGAGAGGTCGAGCGTATTCGTGTTCTGCTTGATCTATCCAAAAGTGTCTCTGTGGTCGCCAATGCCTCTCTGCTGGTGCTCCTTGCTGCCGGCGTCGCCGCCGGCTTCATGGGCAAATGGTGGGGGCAGGGCTGGATTTGGACCGCCCTGGCCTTGTTCGTTCTGATGAGCGTCTCCATGTCATTGCTCGGCTCGCGTCCGCTCAATCCTGTCCGTCGGCTCGTATATGGCAGCAAACCATCGCGCTCTGGGACAAGTGGTCAGATCTCTCCAGATCCGTCTGCAGAGAAGCAGCTTACCGATCTGCTGGCTGCCACTCATCCCTGGCTCCTCACGGTGATTGGCGGTGGTGGCATGGCCTTGATCCTCTGGCTGATGATATTCAAGCCGTTCTAACTGATTAGAGAGAGGGGATCAGCGCATCTGAACATTGAACATGGGTGAGGGCCTTGTTCCAAGGCGTGGATGCGCTGACCCCGACTCTGAAATGATGATGCCCCCTGTATCACTAGCAGCTGGCCCTGAGAAGTGCCGCAGCACTAAAGGTGCGCAGGTCGCTTTGTTGCGACTCATCAGACCAGTAGTGGACCAAGGCCACCATAAGCATGATTTCTGATGGATGGGCCGTGCCGACCCGACGGCTTTTTCCCGCAGGTCGGCACAAGCGGCACGAGAAGAAGAAAGAAGAAGCACGGATCTGCAATGGACAAGACGAGCGCTCCCAGACCGTGCAGCCTGGGGGCCTGGGGAGCTGTCACGCCCGCTGATCCAGGATCAACGTGAGCAGCTCCGGGTCATCGGGGATCAGTCCGACAGCGGCCAGGCGCGGGACCAGCTCCGCCCAGCCTGGTTTGCTGGCAAAGACCTCTCGAAGCAGGACCAGCGCCTGCGGGACCTCGCCGGCCTGCAGCAGGATCGCCGTCCCGCGAAACTTGAGATCTGCGTTGTCAGGGTCAAGTGCAAGGGCCTGCCGGAACAGCCTGACCGCCTCATCGGGCCGCTGCGCCAGCAGCCGCTCGTTACTCTGCTCGAATAGGAGCCAGGCTTTACGGATAGTGGCCAGGCGCCTTAATTCTTCAACAGGGCGAGGATGATCGTCGACGCGCAGGTCGAAAAGGCGTTCGCGCCACGGCTGCTCTGTCCGCCTGCCCGAGACGATCACCAGTCCTGCTGCTTGCTGACCACGAATGTCACCGCCTGCGGCCTGGGCCGCCTCCAGGGCGGCAAGCAGGCGATCGCAGAGGTCACCTGTGCTCTCCTCGTAGGCTCGCTTCATAGCTGGCCAGATGCCATCGTTGACCATCATATTGGCCTGGACTGCGAAGCCATCGCCGCTCAGGTGGCCGGCAGCCGCCACGCAGCGCTTTCCCGTGTGAACGGCGACGCCTCCCTGGGCATCCACCAGAGCAACCTGGCGGATCTCGCGCTCCTCATCACGCTGGAGCAGGCGCTCCAGCGCCTGAGCGGCACTCAATCCTTCCCGCAGCAGAGCCAGCCCCTCGGGCCCGTAGTCCGTATTGACAAAGGCTTGCGTAGCAACCGCACCCACGCCTGCCTCGGCCCAGGGAACCACGTTTCCGACGCCGAAGTAGTACGATTGCACGGCAACACCAAGCTGCCCGGAGGCGCCATCGCGGGCTACAATGGAATAGGTGTGAGCCAACGGCTCACAGCAGAGCAAAGAAGAGCGATCCATATGCTGTCTGTCCTTTCCGACTCTGTTGGAACTATGAGGATGAGGCCGCTCCAGCCTGCGCTACGCCCTGCTCTTCGGCGTCAGCGACTGACCGCCTGCTCAGCTGCAGCCAGAGCGCAGCGGCCAGAAAGCAGGCCGCTCCCAGCGGGCCATAGGGGATCACATGGGTTGTACCAAAGAGCATGGCGGCAAGCGCGAGCAGGGCCGCTGCGGGACGCCAGCGGTTGAGTGCCAGCACAGCGACAGCAACGACACCCACAGCTCCCCACCAGAGCAGCGTACCTGAGCTGCCAGTGGCAACACCCCAGCCAACGAGGGCAAAGCCGGCCACCGCCAGCGCAGTGACAGCCAGCCGCCGGCCCGCTGGGGTGATAGCGACTGCCGCCGCGAGCAGGCCGATGCCCCAGGCGACGGAGCCAAGCGTGGCCAGAGCGTTGGCCGTGTCGCTGGCCCAGTAAGCTTGAATAATAGGTTCGACGACGGCCAGCTGTGGCGCAGGGAGAGAGCGAGCAGACTGAACCAGGGTCCCGGTGCCAAGGCCCACCATCGCGTCAAAGGCGGCATAGAGGGGAATAAATGCCGCGATGGCGCCCCTGCTTACTGTGACCGCCAGACCGCGCCAGTCCGCCGTCAGCAGATAGGCGGCCAGACCCAGCAGAGGGAAGGCGGCCAGATTAAGGAAGTGCAGCGCCAGCCACCAGCCCCCCTGATGCAGCAGGGCATGGTAGACGGTGGGATAGGCCGAGACGACAGGATGCGCAAGATTGATCGTCCCCACGAGGATAGGCGCCCCAAAGAGGACAATCTGGCGCAATAGCTTCGGCATGAGCCACTCCTTCTTGAGAGATGATATGACATGAGCGATGACATGCTTCTAAAACCACTCTCAAGAGAGCGTAACAGCCGTCCTTTAGGCGCACATCGTCAGAAATGACTGACTTCGTCGTGACTCCGGGAACGATCAGCGACGAGGGTGGAATAGTCAAAATTGACCAGAGCTGCCTATGCCCGATCTGGCCTAATCCAGCAGGCCATGACGAATAGCGAAGACAGCGGCAGCCGCGCGGTTATCAAGCCCGGTCTTGTTGAAGATGCTGCGCAGATGATTGGCGACCGTGCGCTCACTGATCACCAGGATCTCTGCGATCTGGCGATTGCTCTTTCCCTGAGCGACAAAGCGCAGGACCTGGACTTCGCGTCGGCTCAGGCCCGCCGGCAGAGGCGGCAAGGTCGGGCGAGTGAGGCTTGCGGCCTGCTCACGTTGACAGGCCCACTCCTGCCATTGGTGCTGCAAGAGCTGTACCAGGGCAGGGTTACCTGTACTATTGCTCAAGGCAACAGCTTCCTCCAGAAGCGCGCGGGCCTGGGCTATCCCCTGCGAACCATCGCGCGCAAGCACGAGGAAAGACTGCGTTCCCAGGGTCGCAGCCAGCTCGAAGGAGAGGCCAAGGCGCCTGGCAGCCGCCTCTGCGCGGGCGAGATGAGCCTCGGCGGCAGCGGTCTCCCCCGTCAGGAGGGCCAGCGCGCCAAGGAGACGATCGACCAGAAACGAATGGAACTGACCGCGAAAAGGAAGCAGGCGGGGATAGAGGCGTGTGGCCCAGCTCTGGTCAGCGAGCACAGCGCTGGTGGCGGCCATGAAGCAAAGGGCGTGGGCCAGGGGCATAGACTCCTCTGGCAGCGAGGCTACGAGCGCCTCCAGCTCGACGAGGCAGACCTGCGCCTCCTGCTGTTTGCCCTGGATAGCCTGGACAAAGCCGAGGCCACCAAGCCACCAGGCCAGCGACTGGGGGGCGTGCTGGCGATACCAGGCGAGAGCCGCCTTGATGAGGTCCTCAGCCTCAGCCAGCTTCCCCCGCGGGGCCAGGAGCAGACCACGGGTCCACTGCAGCAGCGCCGCTGGCTCGGGGCTGGCGAGCTGCTCAACGATCAACTGGCTCCTGGCCAGGGCCTCCTCGGCCTCGGGCCACTGGCTGTGCAGGGCATAGCTAGAGGCCAGATGGGTATAGAGGTGCCGCAGCTGATAGGGGTCATGGCAACGGCGAGCGTACTCAAGCCAGAGAGGAAACAGCTGGGCGCGTCGGTCGAGTGCGCCATGCCAGCCATAGGCCATCGTCAGGCAAGCACAGCATTCCGAGACCTCCAGCGCCTCGCCGAGAGAGCGCCAATGAGAGAGCCTGCTCCAGTAGCGGCAGGCCGCGCTCCATCTGATTGCAGCGGACCAGTAGATTGCCCAGGGCCCGGCAGGCAGCCGCTTCGAGCCGTTGCTCGCCAAGCTGGCGAGAGAGAGCGAGGGCGTGCTCGAGGCAAGTGCGGGCCTCCTCTTGCTGGTGCAGGCTCAGTATCAGCAGTGAACCCAGCTCGACCAGGGCCTCGACGGTCTCGGCTGTGGTCTGGGCCGAGAGCGCTGTGGCGGCCTGCTCCAGGGCCAGACGGGCCGAAGCGATTCGCTCCTGGCGCCAGTAGGCGCGACCCAGGCCCAGCGCGGCGCAGCCGGCCACATACTGGTTGGCGCGACGGCGTCCCCACTCTTGGGCACCTTGGAAGGCGTCGATGGCCTCCTGCCAGGCGGCGGCCAGGAGGGCTGCCCTGCCCAGTTCGAGGAGCCAGGGACCACGACGAGGATCGTCCGCGCTGAGGAGCTGCAAGGCCATATGCTGGTGAGCCATCGCTTCCGCTGGAGCATAGGTCTGCAGTGCCTGCTGGGCGGCGCGCTGGGAATAGGCGGCGCCACGTCCGGTATCGCCGCTGCGCGCAAAATGAAAAGCCTGCTCTGCCAGCTGCTGTGCGCTGGCAGGGGCATGGAGGGGGGGCTGGCGTTGCTCCAGCTCCTGGCCGATGCGTGTGTGCAGACGCAGACGGCGTACCGCTCTCACCTCCTGATAGAGGCACTCGCGGATGGTGTCGTGGCTGAAAGCAAAGTGAGCGGGGGCGGCGGCAGCGGTCGCAGGAAGCTGATGGATCAGCCGGGCCTGCCTGGCCTCGTGTAGGAGCTCCTCTACGCTCTCTTCGTCCAGCTCTGTGACCCTGGCCAACAGGGTCGCATCAAATGTCCGGCCAATGATCGACGCACTGCGCAGCAGCTCGACTGTGGCCGGAGCCAGGCGGGCCAGTCGCTGGCGAACGGCGTTCAGAATACTGGACGGCAGCAAAGAAGGATTGGGAGCGAGCAGACAGAAGGCGCCGCCGTCCTCTTTTTGGGCAATGACCCCGCTTTCAAGCCAGCCGCGGAGCAGTTCCTCGGCCAGGAACGGGTTGCCCTCGCTCTGAGCGGCCAGCAGGCTACTGACGGCAGGATCAACAGTGGCACCCAGGTAGCCCGAGGCCAGCTCGGCCACCGCTTCGGCGGTCAGCGGGCCCAGGATCATGGTAGTGAGCAGGCGCAGACGCTCTAGCTCGGCCAGGGCGCGCTCGAAAGCGGAGCGGTGCATGATCTCGCCTTCACGATAGGCTCCCAGAATCAGCAAGCGCGCCGTGGGCTGGTGCTGGGCCAGGTGGCAGAGCAGGTCAAGGCTAGCCTGATCGGACCAGTGGAGGTCATCCAGCACCAGGAGTAAGGGCCGAGGGGTAGCGATCGCCTTCAAGAAGAGGCCTGTGGCCTCGAAGAGACGGAGGCGGGCCTGTTCGGGAGGCAGTGGGTAGCTACTGGCGGACTCCCCCAGGCGCAGGGACAGTTCGGGCAGGATGGTCGCCAGGACGGAGGCCATTGCGCCGGCCTGGGGGCGTAGCTCGTCCGCGGGCGCGCTGCGGATGTGCTGACCGAGCGCCTCCAGGAACGGCAGGTAGGGAGGCATTCCCTCGGTGCCGGAAGCTCCGCCCTGGAGCACCGTTGTGCCTTGCTGGCGGGCGCAGCGAGCCATCTCGCGTAAGAGGCGTGTCTTGCCGATCCCTGGTTCGCCGGCGATGAGCGCCACCTGCAGGCCACCAGCGCGGCTCTGCTCCTCAAGGCTGCGCAGCCTGGCCAGCTCACGATCACGCCCGACCAGGGCCGCTTCTTCATGGGTCAAACCATGTTGCAGCATGCTCCTGCTCTCTGCTTTCTCTCAGCAGCCTGCTCCTGTTGTCTGGAACACGTCGCATCTCACCCGTTCTGCCAGCAAAAAGCGTACTCGATATGGGAACGAAAAGCAAGTCTGGCGCTCTCTGATGACAGCACCGAGGAGCGCCTTTCTGCCAGCCCGACAGGCAGATCTCAGGCTGCATTCCTGCTGGTTGACTGCCTACCTCTTATTAATGTGGTCGAAATTTTTATGTCGTTTGGCATGGTGAAATGGAGCAGCGAGGATTGCTATTGATTTGAATAGGTTTAAGTAAGGAAATATTCGTCTGATCTATCTTTTGTAATGCAGAGTTTATTTAGAGACGGAAAATATTGACTTTTATCTAGTGAGACTATAGAGTAAGATTATGTCAGGGTTATCCTTTTGATGAGTCTCACCTCGTGGCGAACAGCGTAGTTTTGCGCGTACCAGGGCACTGTGCTGTGCTGCCTGGCCACAGGCAGAGCCAGGTCGAAGGTGCCAGGCGAAAGGATACCGATCATGAAAGCGGTTGTCTACAAGGGACCTTTTCAGGTGGCGGTCGAACAGGTTCCTGATCCCACCATTCAGCACCCCAATGACGTCATTGTGCGCATTACCTCAACCTGCATCTGTGGCTCGGATCTGCACATGTACGAGGGTCGCACGGCTGCCCCGCCGGGCCTCATCTTTGGTCACGAAAACCTGGGCATCGTCGAAGAGGTAGGCTCGGCGGTCACGACGCTCAAAAAGGGCGACCGGGTGGTGATGCCCTTCAACGTCGCTTGTGGCTTCTGCAAAAACTGCGAAAGGGGCTTTACTGGCTTCTGCCTGACCGTCAATCCCGGCTTCGCTGGTGGCGCCTATGGTTATGTGGCAATGGGGCCTTATCCTGGTGGGCAGGCAGAATATTTGCGAGTACCCTATGCGGACTTTAATGCGCTCAAGCTGCCACCCGGGACCGAGCACGAGGATGATTTTGCCCTCCTGGCCGATATCTTCCCCACGGGCTATCACGGGGCCGAGCTGGCGCAGGTCTCACCTGGGGAGACGGTGGCCATCTTCGGGGCCGGCCCAGTCGGAGCGATGGCCGCTTATAGCTGCCTGCTGCGTGGAGCTGCTGAGGTCTATGTCGTCGACCGGGTGCCGGAGCGCTTAAAGAAGATCGAGGAGATTGGTGCAATCCCGATTGACTTCAGCAAAGGGGACCCGGTCGAGCAGATTCGCGAGCGGCGCGGCGGCGATGGAGTGGACAAGGGCATTGATGCCGTTGGCTATCAGGCGATCCAGCCGGGTCAGGACAGCGAGGCCCCCTCTGCTGTTTTGGAGGCGCTCATCCGAGTCGTGAATCCCACTGGGATGCTGGGCATTCCTGGCCTCTACGTGCCGACCGATCCGGGAGGCGTTGATCCACATGCCAGGGAGGGGCGCCTGCTCATCTCCTTTGGCAAGCTGTTCGAAAAGGGGCTGCGCCTGGCCACGGGCCAGTGCAACGTCAAGCGCTATAATCGCTATCTGCGCGATCTGATTATCGCGGGACGGGCCAAGCCCAGCTTCATTGTCTCGCATCGGGTGCCGTTAGACGAGGCCCCGGTAGCTTATGAGAAGTTTGACAAGCGGGTCGAGGGCTATACCAAAGTAATCTTGAAGCCCTAGGTCTGGAACGATCTGTCTGTGGCGCGCTTGCTGCATCCGCTGCTGGGCAGGGGAGAGCTGCAGGGTGCCTCACCGGTATGCAATCCAGGTGAATAAGGGCAAGCATGAAAAGCCGCGCCATCTCGCCAGGCGGGCGCTGAGGGCGGTCATGCTTGCCCTTGTCGATCAGGCCCTGGGCACTCGCCAGGCGGGCGGTGTAGAGGTCGGCGGAGCGCGGTGCGAGCTAAGGGAGAGAGCTGTCTCAAGCGAATCGGCAGCCACCAGTCAGTGTGGCTACTTTGCCGCTTTCATGCCTGCTGGCTCTCCCTCTCCAATGCCTCCTGTAGAAAGGACAGAAGCTTATACCAGCAATCCTGTGATGCATGAGCGTTGAGGAGCGCGGTGCCTCCAAAAGCCACGATTGGCCCCCTGTCTGCCGCCGAGCCGCGGCTGACCCAAGGGGGGAGGGAAGGTACACCGTAGGGGCAGCAGATGAAGTGACCGGCGCCCTCATAGCGAAGATAGGTGCAGGAGTGGCTGAAACCGTGCTTCTCGAGGCGTGCTCTAATCCGCTCTGCGAACTGGCAGGAAGGCCAGACCTGATCATCGCTTCCAGCCACCAGCAGGATGGGGCCAGCGATACGCTCTACGGCGATACTGGCTCTGGCGATGGCCTCGGGATCAGCCTGCTGCAGCTGCTTCAGAAAGATCCTGGTGAGCCTGAAGGGCTTCCGCCGCAGCATACCCCACAGAAAGCTCACCACACTCAAAAAAGCGGCGAACTTGCCCGAAGAAGAGGCCGCCAGGTAAGGGAGGGCCTCACCGCAATATGTCCAGGCCGGCTCATTGACGCTGCGATAGCCTTTCAGGCCGGGCCAGAGAAGACTGCTGGGGGAGCCAGCGATGACAGCCTTCACCGCTGGAAAAGTAGATGCCAGGAGCAGGGCCAGCTCAGCCCCCCGGGAGAGGCCGCAGATTGCCAGGCGCGTACTGTCAATAGCCGGTTGATTTCCGAGCCAGCTGAAGGCCTGTTCAAAATATTCAAGAGGGATGGTAAGAAGATGAGGCGGACAATTTTCGACGCCGAAATAGGCCAGAGCAAAGGCTGCGAAGCCGTGAGAGGCCAGGAGCGCGGCGCTATGGGCATGGAAGCCGCCATCTGAGCCATTGAGCAGAATCACACAAGGGTGAGGTCCTGGCCCTGACGGAAGAAAGAGCGTTCCCACCATGTCCGGTCCCTCAAGGTTGATCCGCTGCACTCCTGGTGCTGCAAAGAGACGCTGGATGCGGGCCGAGGCGACCACCTGATCGTCGCATGTTGCATTGAGCGTAATGGTGAGGGGCGTAGCTGTGGTCTTCACAAAAAGGTGACTCTCGGCGGGATCTTGCAGTGTCATAGACCACAACAGGCCCAGTGCATCCACTCCCTCGTAGCTGCCTGCCAGCGGCGCCTGCTGGTTGACATCGACCGTTCCCTCCTCGTCAGCGACAAAGGTGGCCCATGATGCCCAGGAGCAGCGCCAGCCGTCGAGAGTGGAAGCGTGGAGCGTGACCTGCTGGCCTGGCTCCAGACCCTGTAGCTGGATAGAGAGTGGTGCGTCGGCAAGGCTCTCCTGCGGTTCAACCACCAGGCGAATGGGGGAAGGCACATCTTCCGTGACCATAGTGAGGCCCTCCTTTCAAGAACCGAGTTGTCAATAGTATAGGCCAGCACAGCTCAGTTGCCAAGTCTATTCAAGAAGCGCTGAGTGAAGGTTGTGATAAAGGCGATTTCCACGAGCAAGCCGATGACAGCCTCACAAGAAGCGAGCAGGGGTAAGGGACTATCCAGCGGGATGCCCCCGGGGATGAAGCCGCGCCCGTGAAAAGCTGACAGGCTCAACACCAGCGCTGCCCGCGGACTCAGGTGGGGTGTAGTCATCTTCTAGGCGATGGCCGGGGTCCTCCTCAAGGATTCGCTGCTCGCTCTTGGCCTGCTGGTCCTCCTCTTTGGCTTTGTGCTCTTCGCTGTCAGCAAGCTCCCAGTGCCCGAACGCTGCAACCTGAAGCAGGGGGGACTTGTGTTCCTGGCCCTGCTCATTGCTGTGCTGCTCATTCGCAACTTGCCCGCCTTTGGTGGGCTGGTGCTGCTGCTGGCCCTGCCTGGGGCGATCGTTGCCTTCCTCCTGGTGCGGCTCAAGGTCAGTCTCAGAATGGCGCTCTTCATCGGCGTGGTCGCCATTGGCCTGATTCTGGTGCTGCGCGAGGACCTGACCGATCTGATCAATCGGACAGTCGCGAACAATATGACCTTTAATGTTATTGCCATTGCGCAGGGGAGCGAGGCCGATAGGCTGGCTGCCGGCCTGTCCAGCCTTCCCGGTTGGCAGAAGAGCGTGCGTCGCCTTGACAGCAGGGTGATTCCTCTCAGCATTGATGGAATTCCCTTGCAGCAGCTTATTCCGGCGAATGCCGCCTTGAAGGGAAGGAGCATTCCCGCCAGGGCTATGATTGCCTGCCTGCTCTCTTGCTTGTCTCCTCGCAAGGGAGGCCATCAGTGTGCTCCCCTCTGCCTGGGTGGGGACGTTGCGGGCTAGGCCGGCTCGGCCTGCTCTGGCCTGCGTCCCCACTCTGTGGTCTCGAGTTGTTGTATCTGTCTTTCCCATAGGTGCAGCTCTCGACGCTGGGGCGGGCTAAGCTGCCCCTCAAATTGCTGGAGGATGGCAAGCAAACGGCTACCTTCCGCTGGAAGGCGCTGGGCCAGGGCCCGAGTGAGCAACAGCTTCCCATGTCGCCAGCCTTCTTGATGCTCTATGATCAGGTGATGAAGAAGCTGCAGTCTCTGCCAGGCTTGCCAGTCGGGTTCGGGCAGCACCTGGCCGGCTTCCAGCTCCAGGGCTGCGAGGCTGTGGGTGAGTACGAGGCGGCTCAGCTCGCGACGGAAGCGTTCGTCAGGATCGAGGAGCCTCCAGCCGACCTGCACGAGCAGGTGACGGATCTCCTCTTGTAAAGACACACTCTTCCCATCGCAGCTCAGGCGGACACCTGGCACCGTCAGCAGCGATGCCTTACGAAGGGACTCCTGCCCTGGCGCCCGCGCCGAGAAGTGGCTGAGTAGGTGAGCCAGCCAGGAAAGGGCCAGCCCTGGCTCGCTGGACCCCGGCAGCAGGTGGGCCAGGACCAGCAGCCACCAGGTAAGCGGCCCCTCCTGTCTGAAAAACCAGGCAACCAGACGCTCGTCAAAGGCGCGCTGGTCCAGACGCGCCAGCTCCTCCAGGCGGAGCTGATTCGACTGCAACTGTCTACAGGCCAGTTGCACCAGAGCTGGATGACCCCCAGTCAGCTCGTGCAGGCGCTCACTGGCGGCTGTGAGCCGTGCTGCGGCGGCGCCGGTCGCGCTGGTCTGGAGCGCACCCTCCTGAGCGAGCATGCGGCGGATCTCTTCGGCAGACCACGGAGGCAGGGTGACCGTCACGATCTCAGACTGCCGCCCCTTCCAGAGCGGCTGGTGCCAGTCAGGGGGCTGGCGGCTCGCAAGCACGGCCTTGACGCGGGGCAGGCCGAAGCGCTCGGGGAAGCGCCCGCCAGGAGCGAGCACGAGCGCCTGAGCGCTGGGGAGCAGCTGCTCCAGATGGTCAAAGAAGAGCAGCAGGGTGGGCCCCTCGGCGGGCAGGTGAGGCCGGAGGGCCTCAACATCTCGGGCCAGGGCCGTCCAGAGCTGCTCTCTCCTGTCCAGATCGATGAGCAACTGACGGCCTGATGATGAGAGCTGGCCTGTCCTCTGGAGCCTCTCCCAGATCGTGGCAAAGGTATGGGCTTGCCAGGGAGGGTATGCGGCCTGGAGCTGCTCGACGATTTGCCAGACGAGGGAGAGCTGATCATGCGCTGCCGCGCATAAGCCATCTACCCAGACGATGGGCAACCCGGGAAAACGCTGGCGGACGAGGGAGAGGCTGCTTTGCAGCAGCCGACTCTTGCCAAAGCCGCCGTGGGGATAGCCTGGTGCTGAGGAGGCTGGACTGAGCGCTGTGCTCGGGCTGCCATCGTGAAGCCAGAGCAGCCAGGGGCTTTTGGCCTGCGTGTGGGCCAACCAGCTCAGCAAGAAGGCTGAAAAGCGATGACGGTCTCCGTGCTTCATCGGTATGTTACTCCTTTCCTTGTTCTTGGGCGAGGATCTCACGCTCCAGAGCCTGCAGGGCTGCCTGCCAGTCTGAAGCCTGCTCGCCCAGGGCGGCCTGGAGATCCTGGTCCTGCTGGAGAGCGGCCACCACCTGCAGGCTTACGGCCTGTGGTTCCTGGTGCAGGGATGCCAGCACGCTGGGCATCTGCTCTACTCGCCGCGTTGGTTCCTCGCCCAGGAGACGATAGGCGAGCTGATCGGCCAGGGAACGAATGCGTTCGGGGCCGCTGGCTCGCGCTGTCAGGCGCTCCTGGAAGGCGGCCAGCCAGCGCAGGATCTCCCGCCAGCGGGCCGGAGCTTCTTCCTGCCAGAGGACCTGCAGCAGGTGGCGGACCGGTGCGACGACGACATAGCCGGCGCGCTCGAACTGCCAGCGCAGGGCGTGAGTGCGAGCGGCGAGCTGCTGTGGCAGGAAGAAATAGGCAAAGGGATCGCTTTGTCTCCATTCGGGGACAAACTGCTCGATGAGGTCCTGCAGCAGCATGGCGGTGAAGCGGCGCGGCACGGCGAGCAAGCGCAGCAGGGTTTCGACGGCGGGCCGCTCCGCCGGCGGCAGCGCGCCCAAGACGCCGTGCCGGAGGACGCGCTCGGTGAGCTGCTCCAGCAGCCGGGTCCGGTCTGCTGGCTGACGGGGGACAAGCGTCCCGTCGCGCAGGGCGTCGGCGAGCACGACCAGGGCCAGCGGGTAGCCGGCAGCCCAGGTCAGGGCGAGGGCTCGCGCCTCGGGGGCGAGCGTCGGCGCGTGGCGGTCGAGCAAGAGGGCGCTGCTGACGCGGTCGAGTGGCCCGAGCTCCAGGGGAAGGACTGGGCGATTCAGCACGGTTTGCCAGGACCAGGGGAGCGACCCAGCCGCCGTCTGCACCAGGAGCAGGGGGGTCTCCTTTCCTAATGCATCGAGCAGCGCCACCAGCCAGCGCAGCTGCGAGGCATTGCCGATCTCCACGTCGTCCAGCAGCAAGACGGCGGCTCCCTGCTGGTGCACGAGAAGGCGAAGTCTGGGGATGAGCTGAGCCAGACCCGGGGTGGTGTGATCCGGTGTTGGGTCGTGCCTCTCTCCAGGGGAGGGGGAAAGGGGTGGCGACGGCAGGTCTGATAGCAGCTGGCTGGCGACGGCATCGATGTGCGCTCCTGGTCGTACCGTGCCCCAGAGGACTGGCAGTCCGAGCGCGTGGGCCTGTTGCTGGACCTGGAGCAGCAGGGTGGTCTTGCCGATGCCGGCTACGCCAGACAGGTGCACGATTGGCCACGGCTGACCCTGCTTGACGCGCGACTGCCTGAGTGCTTGCAGGACCGTCGAGATCTGGCGCTGTTCGTCCTCGCGATTGATGACCGGCTTTGTGTTCATGGCCATTGGTCTCCTGCTTCTCTCTCCTGTGAGCTGTGACCAGGACAGGACGCGGTCAGCGTGCGCCTCTGGCTCTGGTCTCCTGGTCTCTCCGGCCCGGGCGCACACCCCCAGGCGGTCAGCAGGGGCCAGAGGGCACAGAAGTCCTCCTGTTGCATCTCGGCCACTGCCTGCTGATACAGGCGCTCCAGCTCCGCCCAAGCGGCCAGGCCCATGCGTTCCAGGAAGGGCAGGACCAGCTCCAGCCCGATGAGAAAGTCCTTGAAGACCGGGTAGTGTCTGGAGGTCCCCATCGACCACTCGATGACGGTGGGCCGCAGGCCTACGTTGAGGAAGCCGGCCTGCCGCAGCAGCCGCGGCAGCCGTGGCGTGATGCCGATGTGTCTCCCATCCACTGAGCAACTCTGGCCGGCTCTCCAGAGGGCCTCGGTCCCCAAAGCCATCAGCCGCTCGAAAGCTGGACTGGTCGTCAGGGGCTCCTCCATCTCGGTCAGGCGCAGGAAGCCGCCCGGCCTGAGCAGGCGGCGGCACTCGACGAGCAACCGCGGCCAGGCCGCCGGCAGCATGAAGCCCCACAGCAGCCGCCCGTTGATCAGGTCGAAGGAGCCGTCCTCGAAGGCCAGCGGCTCCATGACATCCATGACCTGGAAGTGGACGTTGTCCAGGCCCCGTGAGCGGGCCTGAGTGGTGGCATACTCGACGACCGCCAGGCTGAGGTCAACGCCGATCAGGGTGGCCCGCGGGAAGCAGAAGGCCAGTTCCAGCAGCCAGCCGCCCGGGCCACAGGCCAGGTCGAGGACGCGGCCCGTCTCAGGGAGGCTGATCTCCTCCTCGGGCAACAGGCCGCCCAGCGTCTCGGTGAGCAGACGATCCTGCTGCATGAGGCGGGCCAGCTCCCCAGGGTTCTCCGCGTCTATGATGTAGGTCGAGCGTCCGCGCTGCCGGCGGAAGGAACTCGGACGAGACGGGTCATCCAGCGCACTCATGGGTGTCTCCTTTCTGGGGTGGCAGGGCGCAGGGGCCAGGCCGACCCCACGGGCAGCAGGGGCAGGCGACCCGCTCGCTCGGCCTCAAGCGCCTGCCGGATGAGGGGGGCATGGCCGAGAAAGAGCGGGTGCCGCTCCGGAGCGGTTACGAGGAGCATCTCCAGACCCAGGACCTTGCTGGCAGGACCGGGCCGGGCGGCGTTGACCTGGAGCAGGTCCAGCCCGATGGCGAAACGGGCATCATGCTCACGAAGCGGCATGGCATGCACCTCCATCGGGCTGGGGTGGCTCGCAGGCGCTCCAGGTCTGTGGCTGGCGGGGGCCCCTGCCGCGCTGAGTTCAAGCTCGGGAGCAAGCGGGGCGAGATAGTGATTATTACTCAGAGTGCGATACAGGGCATGGTGCTGGTAATTGAGCCGCTGGTCTTCCAGGGGATCTTTGGGTAAGATATAGGGAACATCAGCCAGATACTGGCGCTGCGTGAGGAGAGGTGAACCCTCTGGAGAGATGTGAGTGGTGGCTGTCACCGGAGTAGCCGGGCCTGGCGTGAGGGCCACACGGACCCGGGCGTGACGGCCTGCGAGCAGCTTATGTAGTAGGCCCATAGCGGGTCTCCTTCCTTATTTCTTTGGCAAGGATGATCTGCCTCTCGCCCCTGATGGACAGTTGACAATCGTTGCCCACATCGGGACAGAGACGTGCTGCAGGATCTAGCGTTTCCTCATGACACTGGCTGATATCATGGCCGCCTTCGCTTGCCGGATGTAGGGCAGGCGAAGAGCATACTTGTATCGATCATCGCCGTTGATAGATCGTGCTGGAATCCAACGGATTTCCACCAGTGTGCTATTGAAAAGAAGTATAGAAGGTGAAATTAAAAATAACATCCAAAGTGGATGCTCAGTGAGTAATCATGTTGTTCCTTGCTTGCTGTCACTGTTGCTCTTAGAAGAGAAAGCTAGCGGGGGAAATGAAAAGCAAGCTTATCTGACTCTTGCGGCGCTGATAATGAAAGGAGATGTGCCGCTTCCTATTGTTTCAGCAAGCAGGCTGCTTATGTAGAACAAGCTGATTGTTCGCTTAGGGAGGGCAGTGAAAGCAGTTATAGGTTGCGAAGACGGGGTTACTAAGTGTTTCCCTCTTTTTCAGGGCTGGAGATATGAGGATGTGAAGATACGGGAAGGAAACAAAAGAGCAGCATACTACAGGTCAGGTATGCTGCTCGGGGGACAGGCATACGATGTTGGCGATGGACTCAGGTGAGGGTGAGCAGCTCGCGCAGCTCGCGCAGGCGCTGCTCGCCGGGGAAGGCGGCGCAGAGGGCGATGTAGGCCTGGCGAGCCTCGGCTAGGCGCTGCTGGCTCTGGAGCTGCCTGGCGCCGGCGAGGCCGGCCTGCCATTTCTCCAGGCACCAGTCGAGCCGGCGTGGCTGGTCGTCGCGGCTGGCTTCGATCAGGACGGCCAGCAAGAGGGCTTCCGCGCGGCCAAGAGGCGTCACCGTTCCCTGTTGATAGTGCTGCTCGATCTGCTCGCAGGCTGCTAATGCTTCCTGCGACAAACCTAACTCCCTATGCATGTAGGCATCGTCGAGCAGCAGATCGCTCAAAATAAAGTCTACCCATGTGGGAACTGGTTCTGTCTGGGCAAAGAATGCCTCATATGCCTGCTTCAGAAAGCGAAGGGCTTCATCTTTTTGCGCGGTTGTTGCTGCAAGATCTATGGCTAATTCTCCATAGCAGCGGGTATAGAAAATAGGAGCCACTGGATCACTGGCAGGCTGAGCGACTGAAGCCTCCTTCTGCCGGTCGCGTCGATCTCGCTCCTCGAGTAAATACCGTGCCCGTTGTGAAGCCTCCAACGCTTGCTTGTAGCGATGGCCATAGTAATGAGAGGTGGCTTGACGCCCGAGTGCTGTTACTTGCAGTGCAAGGTTGCCGGCTATGCTGCTGAACGCTTCGGCCTGCTGGGCATAAGCCACTCCCTGGGCTGGGGTGCTCAGGTGCCAGGCCAGCCGTGAACGCAACAGGAAGCCCTGGGCTGCTAGCTCGGCGGCGGCCTGACTCTGTTTGGGTGGGGCGGTTCTGGCCAGAGCCTGCAGGGTGGGCAGATAGGCGGCAACCGCCTGTTCAGCTAAGGCCAGCTCGCCCTGCCGACGCAACTGCCAGCAGGCGGCCAGGCCGGCGGCACACTGCTTCAAGATATCTTCGGTGAGGGCCGGCCCCTTCATAGCAGGGCCGGCCTGTGACAGACCCAACAATTCAATCGGCGCCAGGGCGAGCAGGCGCAGCGTCTCGCGCCGGGTTAACTCGTTCTGGTTCATAGCGTCCTTCTCCAGTTCGGTGCATAAGAGGATCTGGAGCTGCTGATAGTGGGAGTCGCTGGCGGGCCAGCGCCAGACGAGGCCCAGCAGCCGCAGGGGCAGGCACTGCAGGCGGGCAGCGGCCAGGGCGTCGGCCTCGGCAGGAGGAGAAGGAAGCGGCCCCGGCTCGACCTGGAGAGGCTCGCTGGTGGGAGGGGCCGGAGCGGGCAGGGGCAGGGAGAGGCCCAGCTCCTCATCGCGGAAGCCCAGCTCGGCGGGGGAGAGCGCGAAGAGCTGGCAGAGCTTGCGCAGGTGCAGGGGCTGGGGGACATCGCCGGCGCGCTCCCAGCGGCAGACGGTGGCCTTGCTGACGCCGACGGCCTCGGCGACTTCTTCGAGAGTGAGCAGGCGGGCACGGCGCGCACGGATCAGGGCCTGGCGGAGCGGGCCTGCTCCCTCTGAGTCCTGGCTCTGGTGCATTGCTTCTCCTTCCTTTCCACTCTAGCAGTGCTGTGTCAGAGGTACCCTGGTGGGCACCTGTCTGCTTCTCCTTGTCTTGATATTTCTCCCTGTTTCACTGGGAGATTCCCGCTCTCTGGACGAAAGCAAACGAGCATAACAGCGGCACAGGGAGAAACAGACCCGCTGGCTCCTCTTCTATCAACAGAAGAAGCGTTAGGAGCTGACTGGGCCTCTCTCCAACAGGCTAACAGTTATTGAGATAGCATCTGCTTCTCTTAAAAGAGTATAGATGAAAAGACAGGCAAAACTGGAGACAGTTTATACTCATTTCCGTGACACTGCGTTCCTTGTTCCTTCTTGTTTCCTGGAGAAACCTCACCGGGGAAACTGAATGTAACGCTCTCTATTGAGTTGAGATAACAGGAAATCGAGCGATTTGGGGTGACGATCGCCTCCCGATTCGAACCAGCTTATCTTGAGCGAAACAGCCTCTCACCTCGTGTCTGCAGCCTTCTTCTCATGCCCACTCAGATAGCAAGTGAGCAATTGGAACTGTTCCTTGCCGGTAGCGGCAGCGCCTGTTTGCTCACCTGATCCCCCCTGAAGCAAAGAGTTTTAGGGGAACAACAGCATCCACCTATAAATATCGTAACATACTCTAAGGCACCTGTCTACTCTAGAAATATGAAGAGTATTATACTGTAATATCTGGTGTAATGGTGTGCACTCCGTGCCAACCCTGCGCGGCAGTGCTCCCGGTCTCGCCCGCGAGCACAAATCGAGAGATCGAGCCGCTCGCTGCCTACACCTCCCTCGCTCCTTCCCTGGCATCTCTGGAGAATCCGCCAAACATGGGACATGATTCATCTATCTCTGGCGTTCAGATTCTCGGCGCCTCGCCCTCGCAGACTGAGGTCACCAACGCCCTCATTGCCACCCCTGACGGCCCGGCGTCCCCCTCGACCTGGCAATGGCTCTTTGAACTGCGAGCCTTACCGCCCGAAGAGCGCCTGATCAAGGCCCGGGTCCTGCAACCGACCTGGGCCGAAGCAGAGATCGACCCCTGGGCTGCCTCCAAAGGCGAAGTACAGATCGCCATCCTGGATGTGGCCCATGCGGCGATCGGTGCCTTCCCCTGGCGCGAGGTATTGCCCCGTATCCAGTGCCCCATGTTGCTGATCACCGGTGATCCCTCCCTGGCTCGCCTCTCTGCTGACCGATCGCTGACTCCTCTCACAACTGGGCAGCCGTCAGCAACTCGTTAAGCCGGGCCCGAATGGCCGCTACCCGTCGCTCTGCCTGCCCCGGGATGAGTGGAAAAGCCCTGATGTGTCCATCATCCTCCTCTTGCAATTCTGTGCCCGGGTAGAGGATAGAAGCACTGGTCACAATCCGTTTGCGCTGAAGCTGAACATTGCCAGAAGTACGCCTCAAATACTGGTATCTGATATTGATGCGATAACTGAGCATCTTATTGATATCTTGCTCCTTAGCATAGTACTGGCCGCTGGGTGAGCGCTGCCAGCGATATTTCGCATCGAATACCAGCACACGCCACGGCTCGCCCTGGCGATAGACTTCGATAGCCATATCGGGCGTCAGCGGGCCGCCGCTGGAGAGCGTCGAGACCAGCGCCGGGTCTGTTCCCACCGTTGAGGCATGAGGATAGTACGGCTCGTACTTAAAGACCACCTCTCGATCGCCTTTGACCAGCGCAATACTGGCCACGTTCTTGCGAACCTCGAATTCGAAATAGCGCTTCTCGACCTCGTAGAAGGTCGTATTCGAAACCAGGCGATAGCCACGCTCTTCCAGCAGCTCGACAGCCAGGTGGGTGATCGTAAAAACGCTCCACATCTCGTACAGTTCGCTCACTTTACGCTGGCCCAGCTCGTTGACGTAGCGCTCGGTGTTGACAACCATCAGACGCTGCTGAAACTGCAGATAGAGCTGAAAGAAGCGGCTGTAGGCGGGATGCTTTAAGAGGACCTGGGTGGCTTTGCCGGGCAAGGCTGCTGCCTGTACCGTCTTGAGAAACGGCTCGCTGCTCCAGAAAAGACAGCGCTGTCGCATCTGCTGGCACTCAGCGATCACGCGCCGTAGACGCTCTAGCAGAGCGCGGTCCTCCTCATTGTGGTAGCGCTGGTAGAGGGCCGCTCGACGTTCGGCCTCGGCCTTGGCCCGCTCCTCGATCAGGCTGAGCCTGGCCGGCAGTTGACGCTGCAAAAAGTGCTTGAGCAGGCGATTCTCATACACGTCGTAGGAGAGCTGACTCTCCTGCAGCTGCCACTCCTGCGGGAGATAGCGCACGTGCCCATAGGGACGCCGTAGCGCTGGCAGCTCCAGACAGGGACCCGGCAGCGGCTGGGCCTCACCGCTCAAGCGCGCCACAGCCTGCCAGTCGCCAGAGCGCGCCGCCGGCTGCAACCTGGAATGTGGCCGACGGCGGATCTGCAGCAGCACGGGACCTAGCTTCTCCACCAGGCCACGAATTTGCTTATAGTCATGAACAGGTGAGGTCTCCTCCAGGCGGCGCCCAAAGGCGGCCCGCTCAACGGCGGGAGAGAGCAAGCGAAACCACAGATCCAGTGAGAGCGCTGCCAGCTCGCTCTTCATCTGCTCATACAGACGCTGGGTAAGCTTCTGGGGAAAGACACGCAGCCAGGCCGTGCGCGGCGCAACGCCGGGAGCGTGGACTGTCAGGCGATAGAGGCCAGCGTAATGCTCGGGACGCCACTGCCAGAGGCCATAATGCTCGGTGTGTAACGGCACCTCGTCGATCACAATGCTGATGGGGTGCGGCGCTGAGGACGTCACCTTGATGTAACAGACACGATATTCAGAGAGATTGAGCGCTGCATTGTCATTGTCGGGGGCAAAGCTGAGGGGCTGACCGTTGATCGTCAGCCAGGCGCCATCAACGCCAGAAGCTGGTGTAGCCATCGCGTTTCAACCTGCTTTTCATCTCCCCCAAACGCTGGTGGGAGCGCGGCAACCGCTGATCGCGCGTCAGAGCCAGCAACTCATCCAGCACCCCCTCGATAACCTCTGTTCCCCGCACGCGCGGCAAAATGCGCTGCTTGATCTGCAGATCCAGCGCCACCTCTGGCTCCAACAAACCAGCGCTGTTGGCCAGGTACAGCTCGATCTCACGGACAACACGGTAGCCTATGCCGATCTCAACTCGGTTGAGAATGGCATTGATCGCCTGCAGCAGCTCACGATAGCGGGTGTCCGGCTGCTGAGCTTTGTAGCTCTGCCAGGTGAGGGCTGAGAGCGGCACGGGGTCCGGCGGGACCGTGGGCTGCGGAATCTTGTCCAGATCGATCGAGAAAAATTCGATGGTGTTGGCGCGGTCCAGCACCTTATCGCTGATGGGCTGGGTGGTCTCATCGACGTTGACAGTGCCAGTAAAGAGCAAGTTGGGCGCCAGTTGCAGCTCTGCCGGTACCGTCAGCGGCTGCCCCTGCCCCTTCAGCTCCTCGTAGAGGCGCCGGCTGACCAGGGTGATGCGTCGGTCGGCGGGACGCTCCTCTTCAAAGGCGCTGAGAAATTGCGAAAAGTAGTATTCGACATGCGCCAGGTTCATCTCATCCAGACAGAAGAAATAGAGCTCCTGCTCG
The DNA here is from genome assembly GCF_001748285.1 of Thermogemmatispora onikobensis. NCBI lineage: Bacteria > Bacillati > Chloroflexota > Ktedonobacteria > Thermogemmatisporales > Thermogemmatisporaceae > Thermogemmatispora > Thermogemmatispora onikobensis. The sequence continues at coordinate 213,567 of NZ_BDGT01000006.1, forward strand.
TGTTCACTGGCCTCCAGCAGGAAGTCAAGGGCCGGCTCACTGATATAGCTGCCGCTCAAGGTATTGAAATACCCAAGCAAGTAGCGGTCATCGTTCCAGTTGGGGCGCACGGCCAGCCGTAGATAGCGCTCGCGCGGTACCCCCAGGGCCTCCGCATAGAGCTGCGTCAGCTTCGATTTGCCCGTCCCCGAAAGACCGGCGAGGATCACGAAAGGGCGCGTCTTCAGGCAGATGTGATAGTTATAGAGCGTTTCCTGATCGAAGTAGTAGCCTCGCGCCGAGATATAGCTGTGGATATGCTTGAGCAGAGCCTGCTCTTCTAGTCTTGATCCTCCCATCGATCCAGTAATAGCCTCCCAATCTGCTTTTGATAATGGAAAGAGAAAAATAGGACTGTAATCGTATTGCGGCGCTTCTTCCGCTACTAACGCCTTCCGGGGCGGTCTGCTCTGTGAGCTGGTCTGGTAGGTAGTGCCGTTCAATGCGTCAAGGTCAGCGGGGTGGTTATAGCGTTCTGTCACGGCGAGCGTGGCCGTCTGCGCGGGGCTGTTGACGGAGATGACGCTCAGGACCACAGGCAGCACGCCCGGTGAGGAACCTTGCTGCGCCACCAGGCAGCGATCGCCAACCTGCAGGCTGGGAGGTGGAGTCAGCTGGATCGTCAAGCGCGCCTGCCCGGCTGTGATGGCCTGCAGATAGCTACTTGTCCTGGGCAAAGAAAGCAGGAAGTACCTGGCCATGCAGTGTAGTGCCTCACCGGCTGAAGCTGTTAACGTTAGACCCCTTCGACACTAAGTGAACCATGCTAGCCCTATTCTAGGTCAGCGCTAGAGTCAACGTCAAGTGGAACGGTCATACCAGGCAGTCTTTGCTGCGAGGAGACTTGCAGCTTATAATAGGTGCTACAGGCAAGCTCTCCGGGAGGCCATGATGAACATCTTCGAGCTGCGCGAGCATCTGATCGGCGACTACGCTGCCTATGTCCGAAGCTTTCTCCAGATTCGCGATCCCCAGATTCGCGACTATGTCACGCAGGAATTTGAGCGTGGACTGCTCTGGCCGGAGCCGCTCATCCAGCTCAATCCGCGCTTCCAGCCTGGGGCCACCATCGACGAGCTGGTTGCTGAGGGCCTACTCCATCCCGACTGTGCCCGTATTTTCCGCCGCGGCAAGTCGAGCCAGGAGCCGGCGGGTTATCCGCTGCAGCTCTACCGTCACCAGGACGAAGCGATCCGCCTGGCTATCCAGGGCCACAGCTATGTCCTCACCACGGGCACAGGCTCTGGCAAAAGCCTGGCCTACATCATTCCGATCGTCAACTATGTCCTGCAGCATCCTGGCCAGCCGGGCATCAAGGCCATCGTCGTCTACCCGATGAACGCCCTGGCCAACAGCCAGAAGGGAGAGCTAGAGAAATACCTCGGCCTGGGCGCCGGCGAGCATGGAGTACGCTTTCGACGCTATACCGGCCAGGAGACTGCCGACGAGCGACGTGAAATTATTGCAAATCCCCCCGACATCTTGCTAACCAACTACGTGATGCTAGAGCTGATCATGACGCGCCTGCACGAGCGCCCGTTGTTGGATGCCGCCAGGCTGCGTTTTCTGGTGCTCGATGAGCTGCATACCTATCGCGGGCGCCAGGGGGCCGACGTCGCCCTGCTCGTGCGCCGCGTACGCGATAGGCTGACGCCGCCCGGCGAGACCCTCCAATGCATCGGCACCTCGGCCACGCTCATCAGCGACGAGGGGCAGGAGAATCAGCAGCGCAAGATCGCCGAGATGGCCTCTCTGATCTTCGGCACCCCCATTCGGCCCGAGCACGTCATCGGCGAGACTCTGGAGCGCGTGACCGAGGAGGTCGATACCTCTACGCCGACCTTCCGCGAGCGCCTGAGCGCCTGTGTCCGTGATCCCGAAGGCAGGCCGCCTGAGCGCTATGAGGAATTTCTTCGCGATCCTCTGGCCATCTGGCTGGAAGAGACGTTTGGCATCACGAAGCACGAGCGCGGCTATGTACGCTCCCAACCGCGCCGCATTGCCGGCGAGGGCGAGAGCGCGGCGGCCCTCCTGGCACAGCTGACCGGTGCTTCACCAGAGATCTGCGCCGACAAGATTAAAGCCTGGCTGCTTGCGGGCTATGAGCAGGTGCGCGATCCCAATACTGGCATTCCTCCTTTCGCTTTCCGGCTGCATCAATTCATCAGCAAAGGCGATACTGTCTATGCCTCGCTCGCCTATCCCCACGAGCGCCATCTGACGCTCCAGCCCCAGCAATATGTGCCTGGCAGCCGTGATCAGCTGCTCTTTCCGCTGGTCTTCTGCCGCCAGTGTGGCCAGGAGTATTATTGTGTGCGCTGGCTGAATGACCAGACGCTGATCGCGCGCGATATCCAGGATCAATACGAAGAAGAGGATGATGCTGGGAGCGAGACGGATAGCGGTGGCAGCCGCAGCCGCAAAGCGGGGAAGGCTGGGCGTAGTGGCCAGATCGGCTTTCTCTATCTGAGCCAGGAAGGCGCCTGGCCTGTTGACAGGGGTGAGATCGAGGAGCGTCTGCCGGGGGACCTGAAGGAAGTGGTCAATGGTCGGGAGCGCGTCATTTCCTCTGCCCGTCGCTCGGTTCCGCTGCCGCTTTATCTGCGGCCCGATGGCACCCTGGCCCAGCATGAGGGCGAGGGCCTGCTCTGCCACTTCATTCCGACGCCCTTCCGCTTCTGCCTGCGCTGCAAGGTCACCTATAGCGCTTCTCAGCGCAACGATTTTTTCAAGCTGGCCTCCCTCAGCTCGGAAGGGCGCAGCACGGCGACCACCCTGCTCTCGCTCTCGACCATTCTCCATCTGCGCGAAGGTGACCGTCAGGGTCAGGCTGGCAACCAGCCCGAAGGCCGGCGTATGCCCGCCAAACTGCTCAGTTTCACTGATAATCGTCAGGACGCTTCACTGCAGGCCGGGCACTTCAACGATTTCGTCGAGATGGTCCTCTTACGGGCGGCGCTCTATAAAGCAGTCAAGCGCGCTGGTAAGGCAGGTCTCCCGCACGATGACCTGACCCTCCGCGTCTTCGAGGCCCTCGAACTGCAACGGACGCAGTATGCTGCCAGCAGCGAGGAGGCCTATACCCCCTACAGCATCCGTCTCAAAACCGACGAGGCCCTGCGTAACGTCCTCGGCTACCGCCTCTATCGCGATCTCCAGCGCGGCTGGCGTATTACCTCTCCCAACCTGGAGGAGTGCGGCCTGCTGATCATCGACTATCCCGATCTGCCCGATGTCTGCAAGGAGACAGCGCTCTGGCAAGAGAGTCATCCAGCTTTGCAGGCTGCCTCATCCGAAGTGCGTCAGAGGCTCTGTCGTACACTGCTCGACGAGTTGCGCCGCGGCCTGGCTATCAAAGTGAATTATCTGGACCCCCATTTTCAGGAGAAGATCAAGCAGCAGAGCAGTCAATACCTGGTCCCGCCCTGGGGACTGGATGAAGATGAGGAGCTGCTCTATGCCAGCCGCGTCTTTGCCCACCCGCGCAGCCGGACCCATGAACGTGAGTCCGTCAGCAATCGCTATCTGTCTGGCCTGAGTCGCTTCGGGCGCTACGTGCGACAGGAGTTAATATCGGCTCTGGGTTCCAGTCTGCAATTGACAGTCGAAGACCGGCAGCAGATTATTCGCCAATTGCTGGCTGGTCTCTGCAAGGCCGGCCTCGTCGAGGCCGTCACGGAGGACGAGCGTGGGATGGGGCGCGGCTATCAGCTTTCCGCCGCAGCCATGCGCTGGCTCCCCGGCGATGGTCGCATACCCTACCATGATCCGCTGCGCATTCTGGAGCTATCGCAGGATCAGGCTATGCCTGTCAACTCCTTCTTTGTCAACTTCTATCAACGCTGTGCCGAAGATATTCGCGCCCTGCAGCAGATCCAGGCTCAGGAGCACACTGCCCAGGTACCAGCAGCGCGGCGCCAGGAGCGCGAGGAGGCCTTTCGCCGGGCCGAGCTGCCGATCCTCTACTGCTCGCCCACGATGGAGCTGGGGATCGACATTGCTGATCTGAACGTTGTCAATCTGCGCAACATCCCACCAACGCCTGCCAACTACGCCCAGCGCAGTGGGCGCGCCGGACGTAGCGGCCAGCCAGCTCTGATCATCTCCTACTGCTCGACTGGCAGCTCGCACGATCAATACTTTTTCCGCCATCCCGAGGAGATGGTCAAGGGGGCGGTGACGCCGCCGCGTATCGACCTGACCAACGAAGACCTGATTCGGGCCCATATACACGCTATCTGGCTTGCCGAGACGGGCCTCTCACTGGGTCAATCGCTCAAAGACCTGCTGGACCTCTCCGGCGATCCGCCGGCCCTGACCATTCAGGCTCACGTGCGTCAGTCGCTGGAAGATGGGCAGGCCCGAGAGAGAGCACGGGCGCGGGCGGCGCGGGTCTTGGAGACCCTGCGCAGCGACCTGGCAGAGGCACGCTGGTATAGCGAGAACTGGCTCGATGAGGA